>NZ_JAOCLC010000074.1:0-21113 GCF_029845105.1 Stenotrophomonas sp. GD03654
ATAAAAAAGCCCGCTTGCAGCGAACTGCCAGCGGGCTCTGCTCCCTCCCCCACGTCGGGATGCAGGGCCATCGTGCGGGCTGCGAAAGCACTTTGCACGCTGCACTGCAAAACAAAACCGGCGGGTTTGGGTGAGCCCCCGGGGAAAAGCCATTCCACGAAGGTAGAACCCCCCGTACGGATGAGGATGGCCGATAATCGGGATTCCCCCCAGCAACACGTGTCGTCATGTCTGTTGATCGCATCGCCAACGCGCGTCTCCGTGACCGCGTGGTCTCCGCAGAGGCCGCAGCCGCGCTGATCCAGCCCGGTGAAACCGTGGCCATGAGCGGCTTTACCGGCTCCGGGTATCCCAAGGCCGTTCCCGTGGAACTGGCCCGCCGCATCGAAGCGGTGCATGCCCAGGGCCAGCCCTTCCAGATCAGCCTGATGACCGGCGCCTCCACCGCGCCGGAACTCGATGGCGCGCTGGCCAAGGCCGATGGCATCGCCATGCGCATGCCGTTCCAGAGCGACCCGGATGCGCGCAACCGCATCAACGAGGGCAAGCTGGACTACATCGACATCCACCTCAGCCACGTTGCCCAGCACGTGTGGTTCGGCTTCTACGGCGAGATCGATACCGCCGTGATCGAGGTCTCGGCCATCCGCGAAGATGGCTCGCTGGTGCCCTCTACCTCGGTCGGCAACAACAAGACCTGGTTGGACCTGGCCAAGAAGGTGATCGTCGAGGTCAACGAATGGCAGCCGGCCGGCGTCGACGGCATGCATGACATCTACTACGGCACCGCGCTGCCGCCGCACCGCAAGCCGATTCCGCTGGTCAATGCCAACGACCGCATCGGCGACACCGCGCTGCGCTGCGACCCGGACAAGATCGTGGCGGTGGTGCGTACCAACGGCCCGGACCGCAACAGCCCGTTCAGCCCGATCGATGCGACCAGCGAACAGATCGCTTCGCACCTGATCGAGTTCCTCAAGCACGAGGTGAAGAAGGGCCGCCTGCCGCCGAACCTGCTGCCGCTGCAGTCGGGCGTGGGCAACATCCCCAACGCCGTGCTGGCCGGCCTGGCCAAGAGCGGTTTCCGCGACCTGGCCGCGTTCACCGAAGTGATCCAGGACGGCATGCTCGACCTGCTGCGCGACGGCGTGCTGAGCTATGCCTCGTGCACCGGCTTCGCGCTGAGCCCGCAGGCCAACGAGACGTTCAAGGAGAACATCGATTTCTACCGCGAGCGCATCATCATGCGCACGCAGGAAATCTCCAACCATCCGGAACTGGTGCGCCGCCTGGGCTGCATCGGCATGAACGGCATGATCGAGGTGGACATCTACGGCAACGTCAATTCGACGCACGTGATGGGCACGCGGATCATGAACGGCATCGGCGGTTCGGGTGACTTTGCCCGCAACGGTTTCCTGTCGGCGTTCCTGAGCCCGTCCACCGCGAAGAACGGCACCATCTCGGCGATCGTGCCGATGGCCAGCCACGTGGACCACACCGAGCACGACGTGTCGGTGATCGTCACCGAACAGGGCCTGGCCGACCTGCGTGGCCTGACCCCGCGCAAGCGCGCGCAGGTGCTGATCGACAACTGCGCGCATCCGGATTTCCGCCCGCAGCTGCAGGAATATTTCGACCGCGCCAGCCGCGAGAGCTACGGCAAGCACACCCCCCACCTGTTGCCGGAAGCGTTGTCGTGGCACCAGCGTTGGCTGGATACCGGCACGATGAAGGGCTGAGGCCCGCTCTTGTAGAGTCGAGCCATGCTCGACTGCGTTCCTCGGCAGCCGAGCATGGCTCGGCTCTACAAAGAGCAGCTCCGCAGAATCAATGTAGAGCCGAGCCCACGCTCGGCTCCACGGCAAGCGGGTTACCCGCGCAGCGCCGCCAGCGATTCGGCCTGCAGCCGCTCGTAGATCTCGAACTCGTCATTCACCGCCACGCCCAGCGCCTGCTCGAAGGCCTCGCGGTTGGCGTGTGCGGCATAGGCGCACTGTTCTTCGCCGCCCAGGTTCGACTGGAAGATGCCCGCGGCACTGACCGGCAGGAAGTCCTCGTAGACGATCGGGTCGGCCGTGGCCAGTCCCGCTGCCACCAGCACTTCAGCCGGCAGATCGGCCACGCGCTCCGGCGCGGCACGGCCGGCGTCGGTCAGCTGGTAGCGGTAATAGCCCAGTCCTTCCTGGCGCAGCGTGTCATGGTCATGCGGGAAGCTGGCGAACACCGCCTGCAGGCGCTGGCCGTAGTCGCCACCGGTACTGCCTTCGCCACCGGCATCGCGTGCCTGCGACAGCAGCTGGTCGTACAGCGCGCGGCCCTTCGGGGTCAGCGCAAGGCCGCGCTGTTCGATCTCGCCGAAGCGCGCGGTGTGAGTGCCGGCATCGCCGCCTTCGTCGCCCGGGAAATGCACGGCTTCTTCCAGCGCCTTGAAGCTGGTCTGACGCAGCAGGATCGGGCAGGCGCGGCGCGGCGGGCCTTCGATGACCGCCTTGGCCGCCATGCCGTGTTCGATCATCGCGGCCTGTGCGGCGTCGATGTCCAGCGTGCGCGGGGTCAGGTGATTGATGTGCGGGCCACGGAAACTGACCACGTCGGCCACCAGCCGATGCGCGTTGTGCAGCGCGTGGTAGGTCGGCAGATCGACCGTGGCATCGCCGTGCCAGCGGAAGGTTTCCAGTGCTTCCTCGACGAAGTGCTCGGCATCGGCCTGCGCCAGGCCACCGTCACGCTCGGCCTGGTCGATCAGTGCCAGCGCGCCGTCGGTGAAGATGCGGCGACGTGCCAGGATCTTCGCCGACTCAGCACGCAGTGCTTCATCTTCGATCAGCTCCAGGCGCAGCAGCGAGGTGAACACGCGGAACGGGTTCTGCGCCAGCGCGGCACCGGTCAGCGGGCGGAACGCGGTGGAATGCACCGGCACGCCGGCCACCGACAGGTCGTAGTAGCCGACCGGGTACATGCCCATCACCGCGAACAGGCGGCGCAGCGTGGCCAGCTCCTGCACGGTGCCGACGCGGATCGCGCCATGGCGCTCTTCATCCAGGCGCGCACGCTCATCGTTGCGCTGCAGCTGCGCGGCCAGCGCCGGGTCCTGGGCAAGCACCTGCGCGTTGATCCGCTCCACCAGTTCCACCAGCGTGCCGTACAGCGGCACTTCGGTGCGGTACATGCGGGACATGGCCTGTGCGAACAGGCGGCGGATCACATCAGGCGAAACGAAAGAGGCGCTCATCAGTCACTCGATTACGGGAACGGGGAACAGCTCGAACCCGTATTGTCGCCGGAGCGCACGGCGGCGGCGATATGCAGAGCAACATGACGCCTGGCCTGTTGCCAGGGGGACGACCTGTGAGCCGCTCTTGGTGGGTGCGAACCTTGGTTCGCACTGATCTGTCAGCGGCCGGTGCAGAAGCAGTGCGAACCAAGGTTCGCACCCACCAGACGCAGCCCAACACTACCGCTTGAGCTGGCGCTTCAGGGTGGCATCCAGGGTGATCGGCCGGTCCCAGTGCTGGTAGCTGGCCACGATGGCGTGGCGCACGGCACGGTAATGCAGGTTGTCCGGCTTGATGGGCATGCGCTTCACCACCGCCTCCCAGCCGCCCTCCGGGTCCTGGCTGAAGGCGCGCACGCTGTCGCGGCAGGTCTGGCCGCTGGCCTTGGCCCAGAAGCAGGCGAAGTAGATGTCCCCGGCCTGCCAGCCATGGGTGGTGAACAGCGCGCTGATGTAGCCGCGCGGCACGCCCGCATAGCGCGACACTTCGTCGAGGAAGGCGTCGGGGTAGCGCTCGGCGTAGTGATTGATGTCCTGCAGCTGGGCATCGACCCAGCTGTCACCGGTTTCCACCTCGTAGGCCGCCGAACGCTCGGCGGTCTGCTGGGCCAGCACGGTGGCCGGCACCAGCAGCAGGGACAACAACAGCGCGCGCAGTCGGACGTTCATGCCCCGATTCTGCCGCAGCCGCCGGGGTCCTGTCAGGCCGCCGCAGCGGCCTTGGCCTCGATCGCCGCCAGTGCGGCCGGCCAATCGTGGGCGGTGTCGGCGGTGACCATGCGCGGTTCGTCGTCGGCCACGCCGTGCTGGGTCTCGTGTGCCCAGGTCACCGCGTAGGGGGTATGCACGCCCCAACCACCGAGGGTGACCACCGGCTCGATATCCGAACGCAGCGAGTTGCCGACCATCACGAACTGCTGCATCGGCAGATCGAATTCGGCCAGCACGCGGGCGTAGGTTTCCGGGTCCTTCTCCGAGACGATCTCGATGCGCGGGAACAGCTCGCCGAGGTTGGCGACCTTGATCTTGGCTTCCTGGTGGAACAGGTCGCCCTTGGTGATCAGCACCACCGGGTAGTGCTCGGCGATGGCCGCCACGGCTTCGCGCACACCGTCGATCAGCTCGACCGGGTGGCGCAGGGTATCGTGGCCGATATCAAGGATGCGCTGGATATCCTTCGCCTCGATGCGCTGGCCGGTGATGTCGATGGCCGCTTCGATCATCGACAGGGTCATGCTCTTCACGCCGTAGCCGAAGGTGCCCAGGTGGCGCTGCTGCACTTCCAGCAAGTGGCGCGCAGTCTGGGTGTCGTGCACGTCGACGTAGCGCGACAGCAGGTCAAGGTAATCCTGCTCGGCCTTGCGGTAGTAGTCCTCGCTCTTCCACAGCGTGTCGTCACCGTCAAAACCGACCAGGCCGATGGCGCGCGACGGCGCAGGCGTGGAGGTGTTCATCGCGCAAGGATACAGGGGCCGTGGTGACGAAAAAAACCCGGGCGGCCGCAGCCGCCCGGATCCCCATGCACCGGTCTTCCCGAATCAGGTGTAGATCAGCGGCCCTGGGCCGCGCCGGCACCTGCACCGGCCTGCTGCGCGGCCACGTAGGCCTTGTACTCATCGGCGCTCAGCTCGCCGTCCTTGTTGGTATCGGCCTGATCGAACACCTGGGCCAGGCCCGCGTTCACCTGTGCTTCGGTCTTGCTGATGGTGCCGTTGCCATCGGTATCGATGCTGGCCCAGGTCTGGCCACCGCCATTGGCCTGCGCCGATGCCGCTGCGGCTGCGTTGGTCGCCTGGTCGGCGGCCTGGCCAGCCTGTGCAGCCGCCTGCTGGGCCTGTGCGGCCTCATTCTGCGCATGCGCCGCCTGCTGCTTGGCCGACTGCGCCATCGCCGGAATGGCCAGCACGCTGCCAGCGGCGACGATCAGGGCGATCAGGGGCTTGCGGTTGCGAATAGTCATCAGGGGTGTCTCCTGCCAATTGGGTGGTGTTGCGCGGCGTGTTGTCTCCGCACGGCACCTACCCTGCCACCGCGTTTCTGAATCGATTTTGCGTCGCGAGTGGCGTGCACACACACGATTAACCACTCGCCTCCACCCATGCATTAGCGCGGTGGTTAGCAGCAAGTGAGCAGCTCATAAGATGCGCATTCAGCGCCGCAGGATTTAACCGGCAACCAACGAAAAACCTGCGTCAGTCGACGGTTTTTTTCGATGACCGCGAACTGAACAACACCCAGCCGAGCGCAACACCAGCGAGCGCGCCGGCGATTTCCAGCACCACGCGACTGCCGAGTTCGTTCGGATCGTGGATGGTTGCCAGGAACAGGCGCGCATACAGCGGCGACTCCAGCCGCACGATGCCCATGTAGAACAGCTTCCATGCATCGATGCCGGCGGAGATGATCACCGCGATGACACAGGACCAGCCGATCGCGTGACCGACTGTCCAGTGCAGGAGCCGGCACAGCTGCGACCACAGGAAGTACACCAGCAGCCCGACCAGCAGGGCGATGGCGCCCGCTTCCAGGGTGCCGAGCAGGCCGAAGTGCAAAGGAAGGTTCATCGGATGGGCAGGGATGAAGAGGCGGCCAGTGTAAGGGATCTGCCCTGGACCCAATCCGGCAGCCACGGTAGATCCACGCCATGCGTGGATGAATCTCCATCGAGATCGAGTATCTCGACGATTGAACGGAAAGCATCCACGCATGGCGTGGATCTACCGTGTCGACCAAGGTCGACACCTACCAAGAGCAGCGGGAAATTGTCAGGGCGCAGCCCTGCCGATACCCCCTAAAGCACTGGCACGTCGTACGCGGTGCCGGGATCCGGTTCGGGCTGCAGAGTGTAATGCCACCACTCCTGCGGATAGTTGACGAAGCCACGGCGCGCCATCGCCTGCACCAGCTGCTGGCGGTTCGCCTGCTGCACAGTGCTCAGCCCGCTCGTCCGGGTATGCGCGCGCGGGCCAAAGAAATCGAAGTCGGTGCCCATGTCCAGCGGCGTGCAGGCGCCAATGCGGCAATCCAGCAGGCCCAGATCAACCGTGGCGCCACGACTATGGCCAGAGCGCTCCGCGATGTAGCCGTCGGCCAGCAACCGTGGCTTGTCCAGGTCCGGGTACTGCTGTGCCTTGCGCGAGAGCTCGCGCGGATCGTTCACCCAGGCCATGAAGGCCTGCACCGAGCGCACCGGCCGGTAGCAGTCGTAGAGGCGCAGGCCAAAGCCCTGCGCACGCAGGTCCTGTTCCACCTGTGCCAGCGCCTTCGCCACCGGCGCCAGCAGGTAGCAGGACGGCGCCTCATAACCGGGCACGCGCGCGCCGGTGAAGTTGTTGGCACTGGCGTAGCGGATGTCCATGTCGATGCCTGGCGACAACGTGCGGATCTCCACCAATCCGCCGCTGGCCGCATCGGTGGCGGGTGAAACGCGCGGTGGCTCAGCGGCGTTGGCGGTCGCCGCCAGGGCAGTCGCCAGTACGAGTGAAATGCAGGTCCTGGAAGTCATAGCTGAAGTCGATGTCCGGGTCGATGGCACGCAGGTCCAGTGTGGGCGGCGCACCCTCACCTGGCTGCAACCAGGCCTGTGCGTCGTCGTCCAGCGTATCCCAGCGCAGCAGCCAGCGCCCCTGCAGTTGCAGCACGGCCGCTTGCAGCCTGGGCGACTTGTCCACGCTGAAGCGCAGGCCATCCTTGCCCGGGCACAGCGAAGCCGGGCCCAGCCACGGATCGGAGTAGCGGCCCTGCCAGCGCGGCAGGTCATTGCCCCGTGCCGGCTGTGCTGCTGCGGTCGCTGGCCGTTGGTGGCCGGATGCTGCCTGCGTTGCCCGGTCTGCCTTCAACTCGGCCAGGTACTCCATCGCCGGCCGCGCATCGTCGGGTGCAGTGAAGCGCTTCAGCATCGCCTGCATCAGCGCTGTGCGCGCGTCCTCGCCGTCGCCATTGATCAGCATCACCACACCCACCTTGCGGTCGGGCAGCAGCGCCAGCGACGAGTACATGCCCGACAACGTGCCGGTATGCGCCACCTTCCACTGCCCGTCCATGTCAGACACCCGCCAGCCATATCCATAACCGTAGAAATGCGCGTTGTCCCAGCGCCGCTGGCGTTCACCCAACGGCATCGGCATGTGCAGGGTCCACAGCGTGCGCCGCTGCTCGCTGCCCAGCCAGTCCGGCACCAGCGCGGGATCGAGCAAGACCTGCATCCAGCGTGTCATGTCGCGCAGCGAACAACGGATGCCTCCCGCCGCCATCGAGGGCAGGTCCGGGCTGATCGCAGCATCGGCGTTCACCACCTCGTTGCGTTCACCACGCCAGGCATGCGGCTGTGCCACGTTGCCCACGCGCTTCACCGACCACGCACCCACCTGGCAGCGCGTCATGCCCAGTGGTTCGAACACCTGCTCGCGCATCAGCTGGTCATACGGCTTGCCACCCGCTGCCGCCGCCACTTCGCCGGCCACCACATACATCAGGTTGTCGTAGGCATAGTGGCTGCGGAAGCTGCTGACCGGTTTCAGGTGCGCCAGCCCCGCGATGATGTCGGCACGGGTGAACGCGTTCGGCTCCGGCCACAGCATCAGGTCACCGGCGCCCAGGCCAAGGCCACTGTTGTGGATCAGCAGGTCGCGCACCTGCATCTGCTCGCCCACCCACGCATCGTGCATGCGGAAGCCCGGCAGGTGTCGCTGCACCGGATCATCCCAGCGCAGCGTGCCCTGCTGCACCAGCCGCGCCAGCAGCGCGGCGGTCATCGCCTTGCTGTTGGAGGCGATCTTGAACAGCGTGTCCTCGTCGATGCGGCCGCCGTCACCGCGCGCGCCGGCCGCGTGGCGATAGACAACCTGCCCATTCTCGACCACCGCCAGCGCCAGCCCGGGCAGATGCTCGGCCCGGACCACGGTCGCGATGTCGGCCTCGATGGCTGCACTGTCGACCGACGAAGCGGACGCTGCGGCCAGTGCCGCCGCGAGGATCAGCAGGTGGTGCATGCGGGCAGCCCCTCCATTGCCCGCGCCGTCACGGTGGACGGCGCGGATCGTGGTCTCAGAAGTTCCAGGTCACCACCAGCTGGGTGTAGCGCGGGGCTTGCCAGCGCGTACCGGTAGCGAACGTCGCCTCGCGATACTGGCCGGGCTGCGCCTCGTAGCGCTGGTGCACGTTGATGGTCTTCTGGTTGTTGAACAGGTTGTACACCGACAACCGGGCACTGAGGTCGATGCCCTCCACCGGCAGGCGCCAGGTCACGTTGGCGCCCATGGTCCAGGTCCACGGCAGGCGACCAAACGCGCCGCGCGGGCTGTACTCGAACTGGCGCTGGTTGTACGGGCCCGAACAGTTGGCCACGCACAGCCAACCGGTGCCACCACCACTGCCTTCACTGGAGGTGCTGCCACCGGCGATGGAGTCGTTCGGCCACATCACGCCGTAGGCGGTGATCGGGCCACCGGACTGCACCTGCAGCGTGGTGCCGAACGACCACTGCTTGTTCAGCGCATACGCGGCACGCAGCTTGAACTGATGGCGGAAATCGTTGAACAGCACGCCATAACGTTCGTTGGTGGCCGGGTGGTCCCAGAACTGCACCATGCCGGTGTCGCCGTAGTTGGTATCGGAGTTTACCGGGCCTTCGAAGTTGCCCTCGCTCTTGGACCACAGATAGGACGCGTTGAACATCCACTTCTCGTCCCACGCACGGTCGATCTGGAACTCCAGCGCCTTGTAGGTGCGCTTGGGCTTGGAGTAACCGATCACCTCGCCACTGCCGCCCTTTCGATAGCCGCTGTTGGCGGTGTCGATGGTGATCCAGCCTTCGTTGGCGCAACCGATGCTCTTGTCGCCCCAGATCGTCAGGCTCTCGCCCGGGTTGGCGATCGGCCACAGCGTGCTGGGGGTCGGGCCGCACGGGGTGTAGTTGATGCGGATGTCATCCAGCGCGCGGGTCATGCGCCGGTAGGTGGCATTGACGCCCCACGACCAGGCCTGGTTGATCATGTTCTGGAAGCCCAGGATGTACTCATCCTGGTAGACCGCCTTCAGGTCGCGGTCCACGCTCTGGCGCAGGTCGGCACCGCCGGTGTTCATGCGGGTGTCGGTCGGCCCGATCTGCTGGCCGACGACCGGTGCCATGTACGGTGAGCCGGTCGGTGAGGTTTTCCGCTCCCAGCCATTGAGTACGTAATAGCTGTACTCGTCGGTCAGACCACCGGCGAAGTTCACGTTGATGTTGTTGGTGACCGGCAGGTAGTAGCGGCCAGCGTTGCCGAACAGCTTGGTGCTGCCGTCACCGCGCATGTCCCACGAGAAGCCGACACGTGGCGCGATCAGGTCGTCCATCTTGATGAACGCCTTGCCGGCGGCGGTACGGTTCTCGAAGCGGTCCCAGCGCACGCCCAGGTTCAGCATCAGGTTCGGGGTGATGTTCCAGATGTCTTCCACGTACAGCGCATTGGCTTCGGTCTCGAACGTTCCGCCCGACTTGCGGTTGCGCGCACGCAGCATCTCGGTGACGCCCGCCGGCACGTAGGCGTTGGCGCCATCCCAGACTTCATCGCCCGGTCGCGCCACGTAGGCGGTATAGCTCAGTTCGGTCGGACCGGGGTAGCGTGTGGATTGCTTGGTGGTCATCAACTCGCGGTCGACACCGAAGCGCAGCAGGTGATCACCGAGCTGCCATTCGAAGTCCAGTCGCGCCACGTCACGGGTATCGTCACGCTCGGCCACTGCCGTACCGGTGGGATGGCAGCCGGCACGAAGACCCTGCAGCTTGCCCAGTCGCGGGCCATACGTACTGTCAGTGAACACCGGGCTGCAGGCCTGGTCCAACGACGAATTGGTGAACGCACGCTGGTTGTTCTGGCCAACCATGGCACGGGCGGTAAAGTTCTGCCCGAAATGGCCGGTGTAGGTGGCCGACCAGTTGCGGCCGCCGGTCTCGGTGACCGAATCGCCGCCCCAGGCGCCGAGCTGGTCGGCGTTCCAGTTGTAGCCGTACGACGCATTGGTGACATCGCCCTCATCCGAGAACGCCAGCAGCGCCAGGCTGTGGTTGTCGTTGATGTTCCAGTCCAGCTTGGTGCCCCAGAAGCCGTTGCCGGAGTCGTTCTTGAACCAGGTACTGCCATCGGACGAGGTGTTGTGGCCCTTGTCGCTGCGGTCTTCGT
Source organism: Stenotrophomonas sp. GD03654 (assembly GCF_029845105.1). Classification (NCBI taxonomy): domain Bacteria; kingdom Pseudomonadati; phylum Pseudomonadota; class Gammaproteobacteria; order Lysobacterales; family Lysobacteraceae; genus Stenotrophomonas; species Stenotrophomonas sp. GD03654. Next base: position 10,441 of record NZ_JAOCLC010000074.1, read on the forward strand.
ACATCGCGAACAGGAACAGCTTATCCTTGATGATCGGCCCGGAGCCCCAGACGTTGGTCTTCAGGAACGAGTTGTTGTCGCGGCTGCCATACGAATGCGGGGTTCCATCACGATGGAAGTGGTCGCCGCCGCTGGAGCGCCATGCACTCGGCTCAGCGGTGACTTCCACGCCGCCTTCGAATTCGTTGCTGCCCGAACGGGTCACCGCATTGATCACGCCGCCGGTGGAGCGCCCGAACTCGACCGAGTAGCCACCGGTCTTGACCTGGAATTCCTTGAAGAACGCGAATGGCGCCGTGCTGAAGCCACGACGGGTATACATGTCGGTGACATTCAGGCCGTTGATGAAGACCGCATTCTCGGCCACCGATGAGCCGGCGAACGACAGTCCTCCGAATGACGAGTTGCCGCCGACCACGCCCGGCGCCATCAACGCCACGGCGGACAGGTCCTGCGCCACCGGCAACCGCGAGATTTCCTGGCGGTTGATGTTGAAGGATGTTTCGGTGGAATAGACGTCCACGCGGTTGACCACGCGGGTGCCGACCACCTGCAGGGCATCCAGGTTGGTGACGCCGCCGCCACTGGCCAGGTTGACCGTGGTGGTGCCGCCTACCGCCACACTGACGGCGACCTGGTCGCCCAGCTTCTGGCCATCACGGCTGAGCTGCAACTGGTAATCCCCCACCGGCAGCTGGCCCAGGCGATAACTGCCATCGGCACCGACCGTGACGCTGCGGGTCAGACCCGTGCTGCTGCTCACCACAGTCACCTGGTCGCCGGCGGTGGCGCGCCCGGCCACTGCACCGCTTACGTTCTGTGCCATTGCGATACCGGGCAGCATTGCACCCAGACACGCCCCGAGAGCGACGCACAACGCCGCCCGCTTGATGCTGTAAGCCTTCATCCCCTGCTCTCTCCTGCAAGAATTGAATGGTGTGGAATGCGATGTGTCGCGCTAGCGTTGCCTGGCTGGCAGTACCCGCCACTGGAAGTCGTAGCTCCATTGGTCGAAGTACAGGTTGCCGCCTGCCCACTCGGCCTCGCCGCGCTGCGAGTCGACCGTTTCCGAGCGGAAGTGCTGCTTGGCCGGCACGAAGGGCTGGCCGAAATCGTCGTTGAAAGCGATGCGGTAGCCGTCGAGGCCACCCAGATAGAAATCGCGCAGTGCAGGCACATCGCTGGCAAGCGCGCCGGTGGTCACGTCCATCGGCAGCCAGCCATACGGCGCCAGGTAGACCTGCCCCCAGTCATGCAGGTTGTTGTAGCCGCTGCCATCGTCGGAGAACACCATGCCCGACTGCCAGCGCGCGGGAATACCGTTCATGCGCAGCAGCGCGATCAGCAGCAGGGTCTGCTGTCCGCAGTCGGCATGGCCGGCATGCAGCGCGTAGTCGCTGATGTTGCTGAGCGTGGAGTATTCGCGCGCACCGGCCCAGGGAATGCGATCCACGGCAGCAACCAGCTTGCGCAGCACTTCATACGGACGTGTCTCGCCCTGCAGTACCTGGTCGGAGGACAGCTTCAGCGCCGGGGTGAAGCGCACATGCGGCAGCTGCTCGGCCAGGTAGGGCTTCAAGGCCGGATCAGCCGGGGTTGGTTGTACCTTGGCCGGGTCGATCCCGGCATGCCGGGCGAGGATCGTGACCGCGTAGCGGATCTCGAAGCGCGTCGGCTGCCCAGCCACTGCCTTGGCTTCCAGGTAGGCGGTGCGCTGCAGGGTACTGCCCGGTGCCACCCGCGCCTTGCCCGGGGTGCTGCCCAGCCACTGCACCTGTTCCTGCTGCCCGGGGATTTCGCGCGGGTACGGAATCCAGGCCCGTACAGTTTCGCCGGCCGGGACGGCGTCGGCCTTTACCGTGAGCGACTGGGTGAATTCGATGCGCTGTGGCAGTACCGATGCCTGGCCACTCTGTTCGGCCGCGGCAACCACACGCGCATGGTGTGCATTGAGCACCTCGTTCGGGCCCGGCGCTGGCGTCGGTGCATCCGCGCGGCGGCGTGCGCGTGCTTCGGCGCTGAGCAGGAACAGGTTCGAAGGTGCGCGCTTGAAGTACCAACGCGTGCCATCGATGTCGAGATGCTCGATCAGGCCGAGCTGGTCCCAGCGTGCGAATTCCTCGTCGGTCAGGTCGGGAATCCAGCGCCGCACGGCGGCCTTAGCGGCGGTTTCGTCGAGGGAAAAATCCAGGCGGATGCGGCGCATGCGTTCTTCCTGGAACGCGATGTCGTCGAAACTGACGCCAGGCTCCGCCGCGTCGGCGGCCGACCAGGTGTTCAGTTCGCTGTGAGCCTCAAAGAACCGTCCCACGTCGATCATCTGCACGACACGCGCAAACTGGATGGCTGAGGGTGGCGGCTCCGCTCCCGCCGACCACGCCCACAGCAGCAGCGCGGCACATAGGCCGGCAGCGGCAGGCAGACGCGGTTTGCGAACGGCAGACTCCACAGCGACACTTTCCCAGCGCGGGTGGTAACGGCTGTGTAACACGGGCCGGGATGCCGGTCAATAATTTATTCTTGATTTCATGGCCGAAAGGAATAAATATTCCAGCAGGCATTCGAGGAGGGTGTGCACCGCATGAGCCTGGCTTCCCGCGAACCGCGCCGGCGTTGGCCGCGCCGGTTGACCCTGGCCCTGTGCCTGCTGGCCGCACCGGCCTTCGCACAGACCGCCCCGCCCCCCGATCCCGGCGCACCGCTGCCCTATGTGATCGGCCTGCACGAGGCCTACCTGACCCCGCAGTACTGGGCCGCGCGCCTGGACAACGCCGATGCGCCGATTCTGGACCGCGCGCAGATCGAGGCACAGAACGCACGGATGCGGGCGCAGGACAGCCATATCCAGGACATCGCCACACTGCCCGCCCGGCTTGATGCGGCGACGGTGCGTGCCAGCATCAGCGCGCTGTCCAGCTGGCCCACGCGTGCACTGTTCAACGAGAAGGGCCAGGCCATCGCCCCCGCACTGCGCAGGGCGACCGAAGCCAACCTCGGCCTCGATGCGATTCCTGCCGAGGTGGCACCGGCCTACGGGCTGGTGGTGAAGCGCGCGGCACTGCGTACCTTCCCCACCCGCGAGCGCGTCTTCAGCACCGCCGGTGACACCGACATCGACCGCTTCCAGGAATCGGCGCTGTTCCCCGGCGACAAGGTCGCGGTGGTTCACCACAGTGCCGACGGCCGCTGGCTGTTCGTGCACAGCGAGCGCTACAGCGCATGGATCGAGGCCGATGCCATCGCCAGCGGCGACAAGGCCACGGTGCTCGGCTACGGCGCGAAGGGGCCGTACCGCATCGTCACCGGCGCCACCGCACAGACCGTCTACACCCCGGAAGAACCGCGCGTCTCGCGCCTGCAGCTGGACATGGGCGTGCGCCTGCCAGTGCTGGCCGACTGGCCTGCGTCTGAGCCGGTGAACGGCCAGCAGGCGCACGCCTCGTGGGTGGTGCAGCTGCCGGTCCGCGAAACCGACGGCGGCCTGAAGCTGGTGCCGGCCCTGCTGCCGCGCTCGCAGGACACCGCCGCCGACTACCTGCCACTGACCCCGCGCCTGCTGCTGCAGCAGGCCTTCAAGTTCCTTGGCGAACGCTACGGCTGGGGCCATGACTACGACACCCGCGACTGCAGCGGGTTCGTCTCCGAGATCTACCGCAGCTTCGGCGTGTTGCTGCCGCGCAATACCAGTGCACAGGCGGTCAGCCCGGCACTGGATCGCCTGCCGTTCACCGACAAGGTCGGCAAGGCCACGCGCGACCGTGCTGTCACCGACCTGCAGGTGGGCGATCTGGTCTACATCCCCGGCCACGTGATGATGGCCATCGGCCACGTCGACGGCCGCACCTGGGTCATCCACGATACGGCGGGCGGCAGCTGGTTCGGTGCCGACGGCAAGCGCGTGCAGGCCCATCTCAATGGTGTTTCGGTCACGCCGCTGGAGCCGATGATGGCCAGCGATACCGTCCGCTACATCGACCGCATCACCAACATCCAGCGCCTGCGGGCCAAGACTCCTGAATGAAGATCACCGCCATCGAACTGGGCATGCTGCGCGTGCCGCTGAAGACGCCGTTCAAGACTGCCCTGCGCACGGTGGAAACCGTGGAAGACGTGGTGGTGCTGATCCGCACCGACACCGGCCACACCGGCTACGGCGAAGCCCCCGCCACCGCCGTGATCACCGGTGATACGCACGGCTCGATCATCGAAGCGATCCGCCACTTCATCGCCCCGCGCCTGATCGGCCAGGACGTGGTCAACCTCAACCATCTGTGCACGCTGGTGCAGACCGCGATGGAGCGCAACACCAGCGCCAAGGCGGCGGTGGAGATCGCGCTGTACGACCTGTGGGCGCAGCTGCACGGTGCGCCGCTGTACCAGATGCTCGGTGGTGGCGACCCGGTGATCACCACCGACATCACCATCAGCGTGGACTACATCGACAAGATGGTGGCCGACTCGCTTTCAGCGATCGAACGCGGCTTCGAGTCGCTGAAGATCAAGGTCGGGAAGGACATCGGCCTGGACATCGAACGGGTCAAGGCGATCCACGCCGCCGTGGAAGGCCGCGCCCTGCTGCGCCTGGACGCCAACCAGGGCTGGACCGCCAAGCAAGCGGTGCATGCGATGCGCGCGCTGGAAGACGCCGGCGTGGTGCTGGAACTGCTGGAGCAGCCGGTGAAGGCCGCCGACATCAGCGGCCTGAAGTACGTGACCGACCGGGTCAACACGCCGGTGATGGCCGACGAAAGCGTGTTCAGCCCCAGCCAGGTGATGGACCTGATCCAGCAGCGCGCGGCCGACATCATCAACATCAAGCTGATGAAGACCGGCGGCCTGTCCAACGCGATCCGCATTGCCGACATCGCCGGCATCTACGGCGTACCGTGCATGATCGGCTGCATGATCGAGTCGAGCATCAGCGTGGCCGCCGCCGTGCACCTGGCGGTGGCCAAGAGCGATGTGATCACCAAGGTCGACCTCGACGGCCCGTCGCTGGGCCAGTTCGACCCGGTCAGCGGCGGCGTGCATTTCAACGAATCGGAGATCAGCATCAGCGACGTGCCGGGGCTGGGCATTACCGAAGTGCGCGGGCTGGAGATGCTGGGTTGATCCCTGCCTTGTGGCTGACCTGGCGTACAACTGACTTTGGGTCGGGCGTTACTTTTCTTTTCGTGAAAAGAAAAGTAACCAAAAGAAACGCTCCGCCGGCCGCGAGCCGACGTGCTGCGCACGTCGGTGCCCTGCGCTCCTCGGTCCGCCGAGGGACGGCGCGGAACTCGCTACGCTCAGACACCCGCGCCTCTTCGCCCTCGCCGGACCTGCGGTGCTCGGCTCGCTTGAAGGCGGACTCAACGTCAAAGGCAACAACTGCACTCCGTAACCTCTTCGCGGCTGGAACCCGCCCGACCCATTCCATGGCACGCTCTACGCTGCCAACCGCAACGCGCCTACACATGCCCGGATACCCCGCATGCCGCCCCTGCTGAAAATCCGCACCGAGCGCGGGCAGATGTCGGCCATTGAGCGCCGCATCGCCGACTTCATCCTCGACAACGCCCACCTGCTGCGTGACTACTCGTCACAGCAGCTGGCCAGTGCGCTCGGCATCAGCCAATCCAGCGTGGTGAAGTTCAGCCAGAAGCTCGGTTTCAAGGGCTACCCGGACCTGAAGTATTCCATCGGCCAGGACGTAGCCCGCGTCGGTGCCGATCCACAACAGGCGCCCAGCGAACCCGACAGCGGCGACGATTACCTGCGCCTGGGCGAGGCCCTGCGCCGCAGCAAGGCACAGGCTGAAGAGGAAACCCGACAGGCCAATCCACGCGAGGAAATCGAGCGCATCGTGCAGCTGCTTGACGGCGCACCGAAGCTGTTCGTGTATGGCCTGGGTGACGATGGCCTGTTCGCACGCGAGTTCGCCATGCGGCTGTCGCTGCTCGGCCTGTTGGTGGTACCGCATACCGACCCGATCCTGATGCTGGCCAACCTGTCGGCTGCGCGCCCCGGCGATGCGCTGCTGGTGTTCTCCGAATTCGGCAACCTGCCGCAGCTTTCGCAGCTGTCACGCCAGTTCCAGGACATGGGTGGCAAGGTGATTTCCATCACCCGCCATACCGCCAACCCGCTACGCGCGCATGCTGACGCAGCACTTGTGGTGTGCGCGCACGATCGCACGCCGCAGGTCGCGCAGCTGCTGTACCGTAGCGCCATGCACGCCCTGCTCGATTTCCTGTTCGTGCTGCTCTGCCACACCAATCCGGACCGCCAGCAGCAGCTGGCGGTGAACCTGGAGCGGATCGACCACCTGCTGGATTCCTGACCGGAGCACCTGTTGATGAAATCGCTGGTCCGTCTCGCTACCGCTGCGCTGCTGCTTGCCGCGGCGGTGTCCGTCCACGCTGCGCCGCTGGAGGGTGCGCGCCAGCTGATCGTGGTCACCAGCGAAAGCTGGGACAGCACGCAGGGCCAGCTGCAGGCCTATGTGCGTGATGGCAAGGGCTGGCACGCGCATGGACAGGCGTTCCCGGTGGCACTGGGCCGCACTGGCAGCGCCTGGGGCCTGGGCCTGCACCCGGCGCAGGCCGATGGCCCGCAGAAGCAGGAAGGCGATGGCCGCAGCCCGGCGGGCGTGTTCGCGCTCGGCAGCGCGTTCGGCTATGCCGTCACCCGCCCCGGCACCGCGATGCCCTATCAGCCAATGCTGGACAGCAGCTACTGCATGGACGTACCCGGCTCGCCGTTCTACAACCGCATCGTCGATGAGAAGAAGGTCGGCAGTGCAGCGGTCAAGGGCTCCACCGAGCCGATGCGGCTGGACCTGCACAACAAGGGCGACGTGCGTTACCAGGAAGGCTTCGTGATCGCCCACAACCCGGACAACCAGCCCGGCAAGGGCAGCTGCATCTTCGCCCATCTGTGGCGCCAGCCGGGTGAGGCCACCGCCGGCTGCACCGCCATGCCGCAGGCACGCATGCAGGCCCTGCTGGACTGGTTGCGCCCGCAGGATGCGCCGCGCTTCGTGCTGCTGCCGCGCGCCGAGTACACGCGCCTGCAGGCCCAGTGGCAGCTGCCCGCACTGCGCGGAGACGCCCGTTGAGCGCGCAGGACGAACCGCAGCTGCAGCGCGCGGTCAGCCGCTGGCAGATCGTCGGCCTGTCGATCAACGATGTGATCGGCAGCGGTATCTACCTGCTCCCAGCCGCCACCGTCGCCCTGCTCGGCCCCTTCAGCCTGTGGGGCGTGGTCGCCGCCGGTATCGTCGTGGCGCTGCTGGTGCTGTGCTACGCGCAGGCCGCCAGCTACTTCGATGAGCCCGGTGGCAGCTACCTGTATGCACGCGAGGCCTTTGGCCGCTTTGCCGGGTTCGAGATCGGCTGGATGATCTGGCTGACCCGCATCAGCTCGGCGGCCGCACTCAGCAATGCACTGGCCGACGCAGTCGCGCGGTTCTGGCCGTGGGCGGGTGCCGGCATGGGGCGCATCGCGATCATTGTGGTATCGCTGGGCTTCCTCACCGGCGTCAACATCATCGGTGTGCGCTCGGCCGCGCGCACCGGCGTGGTGCTGGTGATCGGCAAGATGTTGCCGCTGCTGCTGTTCGTGGCCATCGGCGCGTTCTACATCGACCCGCAGCTGGCCTTCTCCGGACAACGCCCGGACCCGCATGACCTGCAGCGCATGGGTGAAGCCGCCTTGTTGCTGCTGTACGCCTATGCCGGCTTCGAGAACATCCCGGCCGCCGCCGGCGAGTATCGTAATCCGCGCCGCGATATTCCGTTCGCGCTGATCACCATGATCATCACCGTCACCGTCATCTACGGCGCGGTGCAGGTGGTGGCGCAGGGCACGCTGGCCGGCCTGGCCAGCTCGGCCACGCCGCTGGCCGACGCCGCTGCCGGCTTTGGCGGCGAAGCACTGGCGCTGATCCTCACCGTAGGCGCGACCATCTCCATCCTCGGCACCAACAGCAACACGATGATGATGGGCCCGCGCTTCCTGTTCGCGCTGGCCCGCGATGGCTACGGGCCGAAGATCCTGGCGCAGGTGCATCCCCGCTTCCATACCCCGGCCGCGTCGATCCTGTGCCAGGGCCTGATCGCGCTGGGCCTGGCCCTGTCCGGTTCGTTCGTGCAGCTGGCCCTGCTGTCGATGACCACGCGCCTGTTCGCCTACATCGGAACGGCCGCTGCGGTACTGGTGCTGGCCAAGCGCTACGCCGGCCGCCCCGGCGCATTGAAGCTGCCCGGTGGCCCGCTGATTCCGGTGCTGGCGCTGCTGCTGTGCGTTGCGCTGTTCGCCAGTGCCAGCTGGCAGAACATTGCCGCTGCACTGGTCGCATTCGCCATCGGCGCGGTGATCTACAAGCTGCCCCGCAAGGATGCCGACGCCGGGTGATTGGTAGCGCCGGGCATGCCCGGCGGATTGATCTGGCGATCACGCTGCCGGACCGGGCCGTTAACCGCCACGCAGGCACGATCAGGCTTCGTCCACAACGGAGCCTTCCATGACCGAGTACCAGATCCCCGGCCGCGTACCGGACGACAGCACGCCGCGTGATGCGGTCAGCAACTACTGGCGTGAGCGCTACACGGCCGAACCGTATTACGACGACCAGCTGTTCTTCGAGGATTATGAACCGGCCTACCGCATCGGCCACGCCGCGCGTGCGCAGGACATGATCCGCGCCTACGAACAGGTCGAAGCTGAACTGGAGTCGCGCTGGGCCAGCGAGCGTGGCCGCAGCCGGCTGGAATGGGCGCAGGCGCGCGGTGCCGTTCGCCGTGGCTGGGAGGATGCACAGCTGGCGGACCCGCGGTTGAAGCGATAGCGCCATGCTTTTGTCGGGCCGAGCCTACGCTCGGCTCGACTCCACAAACGCCGCACGACAGCCGAGCATTGGCTCGGCTCTACACATTCACTCCTGTTCCGGCAGCGGCGGCACGACCGCGCTGCGCTTGCTCTCACCGCCACCGGCGGCGATCAGGTCGCGGGTGTTCTTCTGCACCGCCACCGCGCCGAACAGCGACAGTGCATACGCCATGCCGTAGAAGCCCTTCTCGCTCGGTGCCAGCGTGGCATTCCACAGGCCAACCAGCAGCAGCATCAACGCCGACAGCAGTGCGAACCAGCACAGCGCGTAGTACAGGCCACTCACCGGAATGCCCTCGACGCGGTCACGCACGCTCTTCTGCAGCGACACCGACGCGAACAGGCCGAACAGCAGCAGGGTCAGGTAGTAGCCCTTTTCGTTGAGCGCCATCGTGGCGTTGAACAGACCGATCAGGTAGGCCGCCGCACCCAGCAGCAGGGCCACCCATGAGGCGGCGATGAAGGCGGTGGATGGCTTGTGGGGCATGGCAGTGTTCATTGCAGATCCTTGGCAGGCAGACGGGCACGCTTTGCCCGGGCGTGCCCACCCTAGACGATCCCGCCGCGCTCGCACAGGGGTCGCAGGACCTTCGGGCCAGGACCGTCACCCCATCGGTGGTATACAAGGGACAGCCCGGCCATCCGCATCCCCGCACTGGAGATACCCATGACCCGCACGCCCCTGCTGCTCGCCCTCGGCCTGGTGCCGATCCTTGCCACCTCCGCCTGCAATGCGGCCGACCCGGCCGCCAACGGCGCCCAGATCACAGCGCCCGCAGCCTCCATCGCTGCCGACCAGCGCCCGTTCACCGCCACCGAAATCAGCCGCTTCGACCAGCCGTGGGCGATGACCTTCCTGCCGGACGGCAGCCTGCTGGTCACCGAAAAGCGCGGCAAGCTGCAGCACCTGGACCTGGCCAGCGGCCAGAAGCACGAGATCACCGGGGTGCCGAAGGTCGCCTACGGCGGCCAGGGCGGCTTCGGTGACGTGATCCTGCACCCGCAATTCGCGAGCAACCACGTGATCTACCTCAGCTATGCCGAGGAAGGCACGCTGGACACCCGCGGAGCGGCCGTGGCCCGTGCCACGCTGGCGCTGGATGCCAACGGTGCCGGCCAGCTGAAGGACCTGAAGGTGATCTGGCGACAGAGCCCGAAGGTGAGTGGTGAAGGTCACTACGGCCACCGCCTCGCCTTCGGCCCCGACGGCAAGCTGTGGATCAGCTCCAGCGAGCGGCAGAAGTTCGATCCGGCGCAGGACATGGGCGGCAACCTCGGCAAGATCATCCGCCTCAACGATGATGGCAGCCTGCCCGCCGACAACCCGTTTGCCTCGCAGGGCGGTGTTGCCGCGCAGGTGTGGTCGCTGGGCCACCGCAACATCCTCGGTATGGCTTTCGATGCCAACGGCAAGCTGTGGGCGCACGAGATGGGCCCGGCCGGTGGCGACGAACTGAACCTGATCGTGCGCGGCGCCAACTACGGTTACCCGGTTGTTTCCAACGGTGACCACTACGACGGGCGCCCGATTCCCGACCACGACACGCGCCCTGAATTCGCCGCGCCGAAGGTGACCTGGACACCGGTGATCTCGCCGGCCGGCTTCGTGATCTACAGCGGCAACCTGTTCCCGCAGTGGAAGGGCAGCGGCTTCATCGGTGGGCTGTCGTCGACCTCGCTGGTGCGTGTGGCCTTTGATGGCGACAGCGCGCGCGAAGCCGAGCGCTTCAACATGGGCGAGCGCATCCGCGAAGTGGAACAGGGCCCGGATGGCGCGCTGTGGTTGCTGGAAGACGGCAGCA
>NZ_JAOCLC010000075.1:0-20666 GCF_029845105.1 Stenotrophomonas sp. GD03654
ACCGGACCCACCCCGCCAACCCTCAGGAAACCCGCTTCTGCTGTTGCTTCGGCCGTTGCCGTTGCTTGCGCGTCTGCGGGTGCAGGGCGCAGCCCTGCCGACCAACCCTATACTTGCCGCCGTGACTCCCTTCCCTGCCCTCGTTCCGCTGGATGCGCCGCTGCTGGTGGGCTACAGCGGTGGTGTCGACTCCACCGTGCTGCTGCATTGGCTGTGGCGCTGCGCGCAAGCTTCCGGCACTGCGCTGCGCGCGGTGCACGTACACCACGGCCTGCAGCCCGATGCGGATGGGTGGGTGCTGCACTGCCAGCAGCAATGCGACGCCTGGGGCATTGAGCTGGTCGTGCATCGCGTGCAGGTCGAGAACGGCACAGGCCTGGGCACCGAGGGTGCCGCGCGACTGGCGCGACGCGCCGCATTCGCGGCCGAGCTGCGCGACGGCGAAACGCTCGCACTGGCGCAGCATCAGGACGACCAGGCCGAGACCTTCCTGTTGCGGGCCCTGCGCGCTTCCGGCGTCGATGGCCTGGCGGCGATGTCCACGCACAGCCGCCTTGGCGAACATGCCTTGTGGCGGCCGCTGCTGGCGGTCCCGCGCAGTGCGCTGCTCGATTACGCGCGCCACCATGCGCTGCACTGGATCGAAGACCCCAGCAATGGCGACGACCACGCCGATCGCAACTTCCTGCGCCTGCAGGTACTGCCGCTGTTGCGCCAACGCTGGCCGCATGCCGCTGCGGCAATGGCGGGCAGCGCAGCGCATTGCGGGCAGACCCGCGAACTCCTCGATGAGGAAGACGCCGAGCTGATCGCACACCTGGAAGTCGCTCCACGCGTGCTGTCGCTGCAGCTGCTGCGCCAGGTCTCACCGGGTCGTGCCGCACGCGTGCTGCGTGCGTGGGTGGCCGGCCACGGTGCGGCACCGCTGCCGGCCACGGTGCTGCAGCAGGCGCTGGACGAGCTGCTGCCGGCCGACAACGATCGTCAGGCCCGTGTGAGCTGGCACGATCACGCGATCCAGCAGTGGCGCGACCACGCCTACCTGCTGCCGGCCCGGCTGCCTGCGCTTCCCCTCGAGTGGCAGGTCGAATGGGATGGCCGCGCACCGCTGCCGCTGCCCGATGGCGGACAGCTGCGCCTGCAGGGCACCCCGGCCTTCGAACGCCCGCTGCAGGTCCGTGCACGCGTGGGCGGTGAGCGCATTCTGCTGCCCGGTCGCCAGCATTCGCACGCGTTGAAGGACTGCCTGCAACGCGAACACCTCGCCCCGTGGCGACGCGCGCAGCTGCCGCTGATCTTTGATGGCCCGCAGTTGCTGGCCGCCGCCGACGTGGTCATCGCGGCCCCTCTGCAAGCCTGGTTGCAGGCCCATGATGCTCAGCTGCAGTGGCGTCCCGGCGGCTGGTGAATTGACCCCCGCGCGCGGCCCGTCCACACTTGCCACATGGCCAAGAAGTCCCCCGAAAACGCCTCCCCGGTTGCCCAGTTCGAGCAGTCGCTCGAATCGCTGGAACAGCTGGTGGAGCAGATGGAAACCGGCGAGCTGAGCCTGGAAGCCTCGCTCAGTGCTTACGAACGTGGCGTCGGTCTGTATCGCCAGTGCCAGCAGGCGCTGGAACAGGCCGAACTGCGCGTGCGCCTGCTCAGCGATCCGGCGCAGCCGGAAGCCTCCGAGCCCTTCGATCCGCCCAGCCATGACGGCTGAGGTTCTGTTCGCGCGCTGGCGCGACCGTATCGAAAGCCAGCTCGACGCCGCCCTGCCCTCGCCTGCCGAAGCACCGCAGCGCCTGCACCAGGCCATGCGCTATTCGGTGCTGGGCGGCGGCAAGCGCATGCGCCCGCTGCTGGTCTACGCCAGTGGCCACCTGTTCGGTGCGCAGCCGGAACATCTGGATGCGGCGGCGATGGCGGTCGAGCTGATCCACGCCTATTCACTGGTGCATGACGACCTGCCGGCGATGGATGACGACGCGCTGCGCCGTGGCAAGCCGACCACCCACATCGCCTTCGACGAAGCTACCGCGATCCTCGCCGGCGACGCGCTGCAGACCCGTGCCTTCGGCCTGCTGGCCGATGCGCCGCTGCCGGCCACGCTGCGCGTGGTCTGCCTGCAGACCTTGGCCCACGCCTCCGGCGCGTCCGGCATGTGCGGCGGCCAGGCCCTGGACATCGATGCCACCGGCCAGCAGCAGACGCTGGCGGCGCTGACCCGCATGCACGCGCTGAAGACCGGCGCGCTGATCCGCGCGGCGGTACGCATGGGCGGACTGTGCGGCCAGGCTCACGAACCGCAGTTGGCCCAGCTGGACAGCTTCGCCGACGCGCTCGGCCTGGCCTTCCAGGTCCGCGACGACATTCTCGATGTCGAGGCCAGTTCCGAGCAGCTGGGCAAGACCGCCGGCAAGGACCAGGCACAGGACAAGAGCACCTTCCCCGCGCTGCTTGGCATGGACGGCGCAAAGGCCCAGCTGCATGAGCTCGCAGCACGCATGCAGGCGATCCTGGCCGGATACGGCGAAGAGGCCGATGCACTGCGTGCGCTGGCGACGCTGGCGGTCGAACGCGATCATTGATCGCTGCGCGCTCGTCGGGCACCGCCCGCAGCTCCCCGCACATGAAAACGCCCGGCAATGCCGGGCGTTTTCAGTTCCGCATGCAGCCGGTCTTACTTGATCAGGCGCAGGGTGAACGGGTAGCGGTAAGCTTCACCGTTGTTGGCCTTCACTGCAGCGATGATGCAGAACACCAGGTTGATGACGCCGACGATCGGGGCCAGGATGCCGCCGATGATCACGATCATCAGGATGATGCTGATGACCATCGCGATGGTCACGGTGATCTGGAAGTTCAGGGCTTCCTTGGCCTGGTCGGTCACGAAGGCCTTGCTGGCGTCATCCTTGTTGATCAGCCAGATGATCAGCGCGCCGATGAAGCCGGTGAAGATGCCCAGCAGGTGCGCAGCCAGCGCCATGGTGCGCTGGTCGGCCGGGGCATCGGTGGTTGCCGGCGGCGGCGGGACGTTATCGAATTCGCTCACGACAAAACTCCTTTTCATTGGGTGGTCTTGACCCACCAGCGCCAAGCTGGTTGCGTCAGGCGGGCATAGCTTACGCCATCAATGCCATCAATCATTACCGGCGATGGTCATCCGCCCCAGCAGGATCGAACCGGTCCGGATGTGCGAGCGCGGGTCGACGTCGCTGCCGACCGCCTCGATGCTGCTGAACATCTCGCGCAGGTTGCCGGCGATGGTGATGCCGTCCACCGGGTACTGGATCTCGCCGTTCTCCACGCGGAAGCCGCCGGCACCGCGCGAGTAGTCGCCGGTCACGCCGTTCACGCCCTGCCCCATCAACTCGGTCACCAGCAGGCCATCGCCCATCTGCCGCGCGATCTCCTGCAGGGAGCCCGCATTGGCGGCCAGCTGCAGGTTGTGCACGCCGCCCGCATTGGCGGTGGTCTGCAGGCCCAGCTTGCGTGCCGAATAGCTGCCCAGAACGTAGCGCTGCAGTACACCGTCACGGACCAGCGCCGAAGCACGGGTGGCCACGCCGTCGCCGTCGAAGGCGGCCGAGCGCAGGCCACGGCGCAGGTGGGGCAGTTCCTCGATCTGCATCCAGTCCGGGAACAGCTGCTGGCCAACGCTGTCCAGCAGGAAGCTGGCCTGGCGGTACAGGGCACCGCCGGACACTGCCGACAGCAGGTGGCCGACCAGGCTTCGCGCCACTTCCGGGGCAAACAGTACCGGCATGCTGCCGGTGGCCATCGAACGAGGCTGCAGGCGGGCGACGGTGCGCTCGGCGGCACGACGACCGACCAGGCCCACCTCCTCCAGATCCTCACGGGCCAGCGCGCTGGTGTACCAGCCATCGCGCTGCATGCCGTCGCCCTGGCCGGCAATCAGCGCACAGCCCACCGAATGATGGGTGCCACGCTCACGGCCGAAAAAGCCATGCGAATTGGCGTACACCGACAGGCTCTGCATGCTCGACACCGAGGCGCCGTCGGAATTGCGGATCTGCGCATCGGCCTCGCGGCCGGCGTTTTCACAGGCCAGGGCGAGGTCCACCGCCTCGTCGGCCTGCAGCGCCCAGGGGTGCCAACTGTCCAGGTCGGGGAAATCGGTCGCCATCAGCGCCGCCTCGGCCAGGCCGGCAGCCGGGTCGTCCTCGGTATGGCGGGCGATCGCGCAGGCCTGCTCGACCGTGGCGGCAAGGCTGGCCTCGTTCAGGTCGCCGGTGCTGGCGCTGCCCTTGCGTTGGCCAAAATAGACGGTGACGGCGATACCGCGGTCACGGGTGGACTGCACGGTCTCAACTTCGCCAAGGCGGACATTGACCTCCAGGCCACGGTCCTCGCTGCAGCTGACCTCTGCCTGGCTGGCGCCCAGCGCACGGGCACGGTCGAGCAGCTGCTGGGAGAGGTCGGCCAGCCGTTCCAGCCGGGCCTGGCTGTCGTCGCCGACAGCGACTTCAGGGGCGATCACGTTCAATGCTTTATCCTGTACGGGTTGGGCCCGGCATCACGCCGGGCGACTTTTTTTGAGATCAGGTAGGAACGATGCGCGGACGCGACGAAGAAACCGGTGAATTCCACGACAAGAGCCGCAGCCAGAACCGGCGCGACGCGCTCGACGTCCTGGCCCTGGGCGAGAAGCTGGTGTCGTTGACCCCCGCCCAGCTGGCGCGCCTGCCGATCCCGGAAGACCTGCTGCCGCATATCGCCGAGTGCAAGCGCATCACCGCCCACATCGCCCACAAGCGCCAGCTGGCGTTCCTGGCCAAGCACATGCGCCGCGAAGAAGACGCCACGCTGGATGCGATCCGCGATGCGCTGGACGCCAACAGTGAAACCGGCCGCCGCGAAGTGGCGATGATGCACCGCGTGGAAGACTGGCGCGAGCGCCTGTTGGCCGAAGGTGACAAGGCGCTGGCCGCCCTGCTGGACGATTACCCGCAGGCCGACCGCCAGCAGCTGCGCACGCTGGTGCGCAACGCGCAGGCCGAGAAGGCGAAGAACAAGCCGCCGCGCGCCTACCGCGAGATCTTCCAGGTGCTGCGCGCGCTGATGCTGCCGGCCGCGCTGGGCCTGAAGGCCGGCGCCGAAGGCGCCGACCCCGTCGAGACCGACGAAGCCGACGAGGACTGAGTCCGCGCCCGCCTGGGCGGTGGCACTGGCCATCGCCCGGCTCAGGCCTGGGTACCGCCGACGGTGATGCCCTCGATCAACAGCGAGGGCTGGCCGACACTCACGGGCACGCTCTGCCCATCCTTGCCGCAGATGCCCACGCCCTCGTCCAGGGCCAGGTCGTTGCCGACCATGCGCACCTTCTGCATGGTTTCCGGACCGTTGCCGATCAGGGTCGCGCCTTTCACCGGTGAGGTGATGCGGCCATCCTCGATCAGGTAGGCCTCGGTAGCCGAGAACACGTACTTGCCGCTGGTGATGTCGACCTGGCCGCCGCCGAAGTTGACCGCGTACAGGCCCTTCTTCACCGAACGGATCATCTCCTGCGGGTCATGCTCGCCGGCACGCATGTAGGTGTTGGTCATGCGCGGCATGGTCATGTGCGCGAACGATTCGCGGCGGCCATTGCCGGTCGGCGCCACACCCATCAGGCGCGCATTGAGGCTGTCCTGCATGTAGCCGACCAAGATGCCGTCCTCGATCAGCGTCGTGCACTGGCTGGGATGCCCCTCGTCGTCGATGTTCAACGAACCACGGCGTCCGTCCAGCGTGCCGTCATCGACGATCGTCACGCCCGGGGCGGCAACGCGCTCGCCGATGCGGCCCGCGTAGACGCTGGTTCCCTTGCGGTTGAAGTCGCCTTCCAGGCCATGGCCAACCGCTTCATGCAGCAGCACGCCAGGCCAGCCCGGGCCCAGTACCACCGGCATCACGCCGGCCGGTGCCGGTACCGCTTCAAGGTTCACCAGCGCCTGGCGCAGCGCCTCACGGGCGAAGGCTTCCGGGCGGCCGTCGGCGAACAGCTCCTCATAGCCATAGCGGCCACCACCACCGGCATAGCCGGACTCGCGCCGGCCATTGTGCTCGACGATCACCTGCACGTTCAGGCGCACCAGCGGGCGCACGTCGGCGCCCAGCACGCCGTCGCTGCGGGCGATCAGCACCGTGTCGACGCCACCGGACAGGCTGACCATCACCTGCTTCACGCGCGGGTCGGCGGCACGCAGGTAACCGTCCAGGCGCTTGAGCACTTCGACCTTGGCTTCGTTGCCGATGCCGTCGATCGGGTCCAGCGCCGGATACAGCGCGCGCGCATTGCCCCGCAGCAGCGAACGCCCGGTCTGGGCGCCACCTTCGCGCGAAATCGCACGTGCGGACTGCGCCGCAGCCAGCAGCGCATCGGCATGGATGTCATCGGAGTAGGCGAAGCCGGTCTTCTCGCCGGAAATCGCGCGCACACCCACGCCCTGCTCGATGGAATGGGCACCGTCCTTGACGATGCCATCCTCCACGCTCCAGCTCTCGCGGCGGGCGTGCTGGAAATAAAGGTCACCAAAGTCCACACCGGGGCCGAGCAACTGCCCGAAGGTGCGCTCCAGGCCAGCGGTATCCAGGCCACCAGGGCGCAACAGGCGGTCTTGGGCAAGCGTCAGGGCGATATCAGTCATGGTCCTCGATCTGGGGATTCGGGGGCGCTCAGGCAAGCCCCGTGAACGGGAACACCATGCTCAGCGTGAACGCGAGCGTGGCAGGTCGGTCACCGTCGGCGGAACCGCCGGCGCCGGTATGGGTGCGGGCGGTGTCTTCTCGCGGCTGCGTTCGATCACTTCCACCTTCGGCTCCTTCCATGGACCGGTCACCTTGTAGGTGCGGGCGCCGATTTCGCCCAACGGTTTGGACAATACCGCATTGGTGGCGGCGCCGAGTGCCGCACCTACCGGGCCACCCGCCACCGCGCCGACCACGGTCAGCAGGTTGCCGGCGCGCGGGTTGACGTCGATGGTCTGGTCGAACTGCTGGTTGCGCAGGTCGGCCTGGCCGCGGATGGTGATGTTCGCCGCCGGACCCTCGATCAGCACTTTGTCGGTACGGGCCATGCCCTGGCCGAACTGCACGCTGCCATCGACCTGGTTGAACGCAAAGCCCTTGGAGAAGAAATCGCGGAAGTCGAACATCAGGCGCCGCGGCAGCTGCGCGACACTGAGCAGGCCGAGCACTCGACCTGCGCCGGGCTCCAGCTCCAGCAACTGGCCGTTGCGCGCGTGCAGATCGAGCCGGCCCTGCAGAGTGGCCAGCTGGAAGTCCGAGGGACCGCCGCTCCACGAGGCCTGCAGCTGGGCCTGACCGGAGCCGCCGCGCAGCTGGCCACCGTAGTCCAGGTTCTGCATCAGGCCGCCCAGGTCTTCACTGCGCACCTGTGCGGTCAGCTCGGTGCGGGCACCGCCGGTGCGGCCCAGCCAGCGACCGCTGATGTCGATCTCCTGGTCCGGCGCACGGAAGCGCAGCTCGTCCACGTTCAGGCCATTGGCCAGCGGCCGCGTACGCAGCACCGCCTGGCCGAGTACGACCTTGCCGAACTGCAGATCGGCAATGTCCAGCGCGAACGGCGGCAGCTTTGCCGGATCCATGTCATTGGCGCCGGCCTGTACCCGCGCGGGCGCAGCCGGTGCGCCCGGTGCGGCCGGCAGCGACTGCCAGTGCACACGGTCGAGCTGGCCGCTGATGGTGCTGCCCTCTGCATTGGGAACAGTCAAACGGCCTGCCAGCGACGGCCCATCCAGGCGTACATCCAGCGCCTGCGGGCCCGGCTGCAGTTTCAGCCGCGTCTGCTCGAAGACGCCGCCGATCAGCATCAATTTGCCGACCTGCACGTCCACCGCACGCAGCGGCATGCCGTCATCGTCCCCGCCTCCACGCGCCAGGCTGATCCACTCCAGCGCATCCAGGGTCGGGCTACGGCCGTTGACGGTCAGCCCGCTCGGTGGCGGCTCACGGTCGACGTGGTCGCTGCCGAGCGTGACCTGTACGCCGGTCTGGTTGTTGTGGCTGCGCGCGGCCAGGGCCAGACGCTGGCCAAAGGCCACGTCGATGCGGCCAGCCCCCATCGGCAGCTGCGCGGCCACGGTGGTCGCCAGCGGTTCGGCGGCCGGCTTGTCCAGCGGCGCCGGCAGATCCAGGCGGGTGCCCACCAGATCCGAACTCAGGCGCAGTTCGCTTGGCGGCGCAGGCGCCCCGGGAGCGACCTTGGGCAGGTTGACCGCGATCGTCCATGGGGAGGTACCGGTGATGTAGGGCTTGAGCCAGGCCATCTCCGGTGCGCGGTCGATCAGCACGCCAGCATCAAGCGTGGCCGACAGCTTCGATTCGAAGGCCAGTTTGCTGTCGTGCACGTAGCCACCGGCACGCAGGCTCAGGCGGCCGTCCTGGCCGAGGTGGCGCACCGCCAGTTCCTCGGCGCCGAAACCGCCGTTGCTGTAGCGCGCCTGCCCGTGCATGTTGTCGAAGGCGAGCTGGAAACGCTTGTCCACCAGCTTCACGCCGGCCAGAT
Organism: Stenotrophomonas sp. GD03654; assembly: GCF_029845105.1. Taxonomy (NCBI): domain Bacteria; kingdom Pseudomonadati; phylum Pseudomonadota; class Gammaproteobacteria; order Lysobacterales; family Lysobacteraceae; genus Stenotrophomonas; species Stenotrophomonas sp. GD03654. Next base: position 8,516 of record NZ_JAOCLC010000075.1, read on the forward strand.
CGACTGTCCCCTGCAGGTGACCGCCACCTTCATCGTGATGCAGCGGCTGCAGCAGATCGAAGGCCACATGCGCCGGGCCTGCAGCGGTGAGGTTGTCCAGGGTATCGCCGTATTCCTTGTGCAATGGGCTCTGCCGCAGCATTGCCAGCAGTCTGCCGGCCTCGCTCTGCGCATCGGCACGCACGTACAGAGGCTGCTGCCCGAAGTCCTGGATGCCCGCCTCGAATTTCTGCACCGCTACACCGGCCAGGTCGCCGCGCCCATGCATGTCGAAGCCGGGGCCGATGAAGGCGATATCGGCATCGACCTGGCTCATCAGCGGCCAGTCGTGCTGGAAGCGGATATCGCCGTTGGTGATGTGGCCGGTGGCCTCGAAGCGGCCATCGTTGTTGTCGAACGGCCAGTCGTCCAGGTCACCGCTGACCAGGCCGATGCCATTGCGCACCTGGCCGCCGGCCAGCGCCATGTCCAGCCAGTCGGTGGCGCCCTTGCTCATCTTGGAGTGGATCCAGAAGCGCTTGGCCGCCGTCATCGGCACATCGTCCAGCTTGGCCGCCAACTGCAGCCAGGGCCGCGTGCCGTCGCCCTGGAACCAGACACCACCGCGCACATCGGCCGCGTAGTCGGTGCCTTCCACGCGCATCGCCGCAGTGCCGATACGCCAGCCACCGCCCTCGTCACGCCAGCCCACGATCTGTCCAGCCAGGTGCAGGTCATGCCGCACGCCAAAGCCGGTGGGCCAATCGAACTGCAGCTGCCGTTGCGGTTGCAGCTGCAGGCTGAAGCCATCGGCGTCGCCCTCGAAATGTCCCCCCAGGCCGCGCAGACCCGGAGAATTGCCAACGCTGGCAAAGCCCAGCGACTGCAGCTCGCCCTGTGCCCGCAACGGGCCATCACGTTCGCCGGCCAGTTGCAGCGCTCGCACATCCAGCTGCGGTTTGGACAGGAACAACCAATGGCGCAGTCCTGGCTCGAGGCGATCACTCAGCGCCAGCGCGCGCAGCGCCGTACCGGCCTGTATTTCGCCGGAACTCACCCGCAGCTGCCTGCCAACCTGCAACTGCAGGCCATCGAGCTGTTGTTCGCCGTCTTCGGTCTTCAAACGAAGGCGCGGTACCTGCAGCGCCCAACCCTCGGCCTGGCGCTGCCAGCGCAGGCGCGCCTGCAAGCGCTGCAGCTGCAACTGCGGCGTTGCCACGTCGGGCATCGGTGCACCGTCGATGCGCACGTCACGCAGGTCCGAATCGGTGGTCAGCGCCACCGGCGCGAAGTCGCGCAGGGTCAGCCACAGGTTCAGCTCCCCCTTGCCTTCGCGCAGGCGCACGCCACCCGCTGCCAGCAACGGCGACCAGGCATGGAAATCAACAGGATCGGCACCCAGCCAGGCCTGGCCGTTGCCGCGCGCGCGGTCCACGTCCAGCACTGCGGTCAGCGGCAGGGCATCGGTCCGCGCCCAGGCACGCACGCCCACACGCAGGCGGTCGCCATTGACGCGCAGGCGCAGATCGATACGCGGCAGGGTGGTATCGATACCCAGTCCCGGTGCATGCACACCCAGGCGGCCATCGATCACCTGCAGCTCGCCCAGCCGGCGCAGCGCCTCCAGCGGGTCACCGCCCGTGTCTGACTTCGGCAGGCCGCGCACCGACCAGCGGCCGTCCTCGCCCTGCTGCAGGTCCAGCGCCAGGCCACGCAGGCGCAGCTCGGTCAGCGAGCGACCAGGCAGCATCCCGCTGTACATCGACACCAGCACTTCGGCTTCACCGATGGCCAGGCCCTGGCCCGCGCCGATGCGCAGGCCCTTCAGCTGCAGCAATGGACCGCGTCGGGTCCAGGCAGTGTGCAACTGGTCAAAACGTACCGGCTGGCCGGCACGCTCGCTCAGCCAGGCGGCAATCTTCCCGGGATGACGCTCGGCCAGCGGCAGCAGCTGGCTGAGCGTGCCCACCAGCAGTGCAAGCCCGACCAGGCCCACCGCACAGGCGGCAATGATATGACGGCGGATCCTTCGCAGTCGCAGGCGCGGCGGCGCGCTCATCGGCCACCGCCGGCCTGCAGCCGGCGAGGGTCAGAGCAGAACAACATCGAATTGCTCCTGCAGGTACTGCTCGTCCGCCTGGAAGCGGATGCTCTTGCCGAGGAATTCTTCCAGCTCGGCCACCGCCGAAGACTCCTCGTCGGTAATGCGCGCAACGACCTTGGTCGAAGCGATCACCAGCAGGCGCGCCGCATCGAACTGGCGCACCGCGCGGGTGATCTCGCGGAAAATCTCGTAGGTCACCGTCTCGGTGGTCTTGATGCTGCCACGGCCACTGCACTGCGGGCAGGTTTCCGACAGCTGGCGCTCCAGGCTTTCCACCGTGCGCTTGCGGGTCATCTCCACCAGGCCCAGCGGTGAGAAGTCGTACACCGTGGTCTTGGCATGGTCACGGGCCAGCGCCTTTTCCAGGGTGCGCAGCACCTGGCGGCGATGTTCGGCGTCGTCCATGTCGATGAAATCGATGATGATGATGCCGCCCAGGTTGCGCAGCCGCAGCTGCCGCGCCACTGCCTGCGCCGCTTCCAGGTTGGTGCGGAACACCGTCTCTTCCAGGTTGCGCTGGCCGAGGAACGAACCGGTGTTCACGTCGATGGTGGTCATCGCCTCGGTCTGGTCGATCACCAGGTAGCCGCCGGATTTCAGCGGCACCTGCTTGTCCAGCGCGCGGCCGATCTCGTCCTCCACGCCGAACATGTCGAAGATCGGCCGGTCACCCGAATACAGTTCCAGCTTCTCGGCCAGCACCGGCATGTACTTGGCCACGAAGGCCTGCAGCTGCGCGAAGGTTTCCTTGGAGTCCACCTTCACCTTGTCCACGTCCTTGCGGATCAGGTCGCGCACCGAACGCAGCGGCAGGCTCAGGTCCTCATAGATGTTGCTGCACGAGGGTGCTTCGCGGCCACGGCGCTCGACCACGTTCCAGACCCGCGACAGGTAGGCGATGTCCTCGGCAATGGCCTCGGCCGGCTGGCCTTCGGCATTGGTGCGCACGATGTAGCCGTAGCCACCATGCTGGGCCGACAGTTCGGTCACCAGCGCCTTCAGCCGCGCCCGCTCGCCTTCATCCTCGATGCGCGCCGACACCCCCACCACCTTGGACTGCGGCAGCAGCACCATGTAACGCGAGGGAATGCTGATCTGCGTGGTCAGGCGCGCGCCCTTGGTACCGATCGGGTCCTTCACCACCTGCACCACGATGTCCTGGCCGTCGCGCAGCAGCTCGACGATCGGCACGCTGGACGGCGGCGGCAGCGTGGTGTTCTCGGTGTCCGCACTGGCCACCGGCGCCGGTCGCACCACGTCGTTGGCGTGCAGGAACGCGGCCCGCTCCAGCCCGACCTCGACGAAGGCCGCCTGCATGCCGGGCATGACGCGCTGCACCTTGCCCTTGTAGATGTTGCCGACCACACCCCGGCGCCAGCCGCGCTCGATGTGCAGCTCCTGCAGCATGCCGTTTTCGATCACGGCGACCCGGGTCTCGCGCGGGGTCACATTGACCAGGATTTCCTCAGACATCGGCAGCCTCCCTGGCGGCATCAGCAGTGGGGGCCGGCACGCCGCAGCGCGCCAGCAGACGATCGGTGTGCAGCAGCGGCAGTCCCATCACGCCGGAGTAGCTGCCGGAAAGATGTTCGATCCAGCGTTCGGCCCCGCCCTGGATGGCGTAGGCCCCGGCCTTGTCCAGCGGCTCGCCGGTGGCCACGTAGATGGCGATGTCGGCGGCGCTGATCGGCGCAAAGGTCACTTCGGAAATGACCAGCTCGCTGTCCAGGCCGTCGGCACCGACCACCACCACTGCGGTCATCACCTGGTGGGTGCGCCCGGCCAGCCGCGCCAGCATCGCCCGCGCGTCGGCGGCATCGGCCGGCTTGCCGAACACTTCACCGTCCAGCACCACCTCGGTATCCGAGCCGAGCACACGCGCCTGTGGGTCATCGGCCAGCACCCGGCCCAGCCCGGCGCGCGCCTTGTCGGCGGCGACACGGCATACATACTGTTCAGCGCTTTCAGCGGGCGCGCGCTGCTCGACAACCTCCAGGTCCAGGGCCTGGAAGGGGCGTCCGAGTCGGGCCAGCAACTGGTTGCGTCGGGGGGAGCGGGAAGCAAGATAGAGCATCGGCACAGCATAACCTGAGGCCGCCACCTGAATCGTCGGCAACCCGTTCCGGAACGCGTTCAACCCCGAATGGGCTCACAGCGCGTTCATCGCTACGACACCACCCTCAACGGCACAACAAGGAGTTCTCCATGCGCCTGACCGCCACCCCGCTGCTGCTTGCCCTGTCCCTCGCCCTTGGAACCTCGATGACTGCCCATGCCGCCCCGTCGTCGCCGTCGGTCGCCGCCCCGGCCGAAGGCACGCTGCTGAACATCTCGGCCAATGCCGAAGCCACCCGCGTGCCGGACGTGGCCACCCTGTCGGCCGGCGTGGTTACCCAGGCCGCCGACGGCAACAGCGCCATGCGCCAGAACGCCCAGCAGATGGACAAGGTGCTGGCCGCGATCAAGGCCGCCGGCATTGCCGAGCGGGACGTGCAGACCAGCGGCGTCAGCCTCAATCCGCAGTACCGCTATGCCGACAACGAAGCACCGAAGATCACCGGCTACCAAGCCAGCAACACGGTCAGCCTGAAGGTGCGCGACATCGCCAAGCTCGGCAAGGTGCTGGACGCACTGGCTGCGCAGGGTGCCAACCAGATCAATGGCCCCAGCTTCGAGATCGACCAGCCGGAGCCGGTCTATGACGAAGCCCGCCTGGCCGCGCTGAAGAAGGCCCAGGCCCGCGCCCAGACCTATGCGAAGTCGCTGGGCCTGCAGGTGCGCCGCATCGTCAGCATCTCCGAGAACAGCAATGGCGGCTTCCGTCCGATGCCGATGATGCGGGCGATGTCGGCCGGCGCCGCGATGGACAAGGCGACCCCGGTCGCGCCGGGCGAATCGACCGTCTCGGTCAACCTGGATGTAGTGTTCGAACTGGGTCGCTGATCCCGTTTGCCACGGCCGACAAGGGCGGATCCCGCAGGGGATCCGCCTTTTTTCATGCCTGCGGCCGGCACTGGCTGAAGGCCAGCCCAACGATACCGACCCTGCCTCTAGGCAGTAGCGGTCCCATCGCGCTACTGATGCACTGCCAGCCGCGTGCGGCAACCCCGCCACGGGCCCTGGTGCGTTGAGGACTTCGTCACTGGCATGGAGGTGGACCATGGTTCGTACGTATCCCGTTGCATCCCCGCACTTCGACCCCGCCCGCGTTGCCGCCTGGAGCGCGGCCATCGCCCTGCATCTGCTCGCGTTCCTGTTGCTGCTGATCCCCGCGACCTACCAGGCTGTGCAGGTTCCGCGTGACAAGACCACGGTACGGCTGATCGAGAAGACTCCGCCACCGCCCCCTCCGCCGGTACTGGTGGAACCGAAGGAGGTCGCGCGGGTGGTGCCGAAGCCGCATGCGCAGCCGGTAGCGCCGCCCCTGCCCGCTCCCACTGCAACCGTGGAGGAAACCCAGGGCATCGCATTGCCGGCAGCCGAACCGTCCCCGCCGCAGCTCGCACCAGGCATCGACAGCTCGACACCGCTGTCCGGAGCACAGCTGCAGTACCGCAGTGCACCGCCACCGGCCTATCCGCTGCCGGCCCTGCGCAATCATGAGCAGGGCACGGTGCTGCTGAGGGTGGAAGTCGACAGCAGCGGGCAGCCGGTCGCGGTCAGCATCGAGCGCAGCAGTGGCTCGCGCAGCCTGGACCAGGCCGCGCGTCAGCAAGTGCTCAAGCGTTGGCGCTTCGAACCGGCCCAGCGCGACGGCGTAGCAGTGCCGGCCATCGGGCTGGTACCGGTGCAATTCTCGCTACCGGACTGATTGTCCAGGGCCGGCCCGGCCACCTGCCGGGCCGGCCAGCACCGCCGAAGTACCAAACTCGGCAAAGTTTGGATTCACCGTTACGGATTAAGCAAAATTTCACTACTTCGTCACCCGTCGGAAACCTAGATTGGCCCGTCCCGGCCCCCTTCCGGAGACAGCCCTCAACGCTACGGTTTTCCAGTTAGGAGAGAAGCTGTGAAACACCTGATCCAACGGCCCGCCAGCCGCCGCCGCACCACACTGGCATCGTCCATCACCCACATCCTTACCGGCGGCACCCTGCTGCTGGTTGGCGCCGTGGCTTCCACCTCCGCCTTCGCGCAGGAGAAGGCCACCAACCTGGACCGCATCACGGTTACCGGTTCGAACATTCCGCGCACCAACACCGAAACACCGTCCCCGGTGCAGGTGGTGACCCGCCAGGAAATCGACCGAACCGGCAAGACCACGGTCGCCGAATACCTGCAGACCCTGACCGCCGACGGTTCCGGCTCGATCCCGAAGACCTTCGGCAACGGCTTTGCCGGCGGTGGCGCCGGCATCTCGCTGCGCGGCCTGGGCGCGGGCTCGACCCTGGTCCTGCTGAACGGCCGCCGCATGGCCACCTACGGCCTGGCCGATGACGGCCAGAAGGTCTTCACCGACCTGAGCACCATCCCGCTCGACGCCGTTGAACGCGTGGAAGTGCTGAAGGATGGCGCCTCGGCGATCTATGGCTCCGATGCCATCGCCGGCGTGGTCAACATCATCCTGCGCAGTGATTTCCAGGGCGCGATCCTGCGTGCCTCCTACGGCACCTCCGGTGACGGCGACGGCAACGCCAAGAAGGCCACCCTGACCGCCGGTACCGGCGACCTGGCCACCGACGGCTGGAACGCGTTCTTCAGCCTGGACGTTGGCAAGACCGACGCGATCAAGATCAGTGATCGCAAGAACCGCAAGTGGATCGGCACGGGCGACATCCGTCCGTGGGGCTATGGCAACAACGCCCAGTTCCTCGGCGGCGCCTACCTCAACAACCGCACCAGCGGTGGCGTGGGTCCGAACGGCTCGGTATTCGACGACCGCGTCCCGCCGGGCACCTCGGCCCAGCTCGTGCCGCTGCCCGGCTGCCAGGGCCTGACCACCATCCCGGGCCAGACCGATGCCTCGGTGGCCGCACAGGGCTGCCTGTGGGATCCGAACCAGCTGTACCGTGATCTGACCCCGGAAGAGAAGTACGTCAACGTGTTCGGCCGCGCCAGCTTCGCCTTCGGTGAAGGCGGCGAGATCTACACCGAGATCGGCTACTCGAAGAAGGAAACGATCTTCAGCAACACGCCCTCCGGCGTGTCCGGCAGCTGGGGCTATCCGCTTGGCCCGCGCAATGCCAGCAGCGGCCCGGGCGCCGTGGTGCTGTCGCCGACCCATCCCGACAACCCGATTCCGGGCCAGGCCTCGCGCCTGCGCTACTCGGCCTGGGATGTCGGCCCGCGCGTGACCAACAACACCAACGAGTTCAATCGCTTCCTGGTCGGCGTCAAGGGCAATTGGGGTGACTGGAGCTACGACACCGCCTACCTGCACTCCGGCACCGATCTGGTCAACAAGCGTACCGGCTTCCTGCGCTACAGCGCCGTGCAGTGCGCGCTGGGCAACCCGAACTGTGCCGGCGGCGTGTGGCGTATTGGCGACAATGCCAACCTCAATTCGCAGGCACTGTACGACTACATTTCGCCGACCATCAGCGCACGCGCCAAGTCCAGCCTGGACATGTTCGACTTCACCGTATCGCGCAGCCTGATGGACCTGAAGGGGGGTCCGCTGGGCCTGGCGATCGGTACCGAGTGGCGCAAGACCAGCAACAGCCTGAGCCCGCAGACCTACACCGACCAGGGTGACATCATCGGCCTGGGCTACTCGGCCTACGACGGTACGCAGAATGTCTACGCCGGCTACGTTGAACTGTCGGCACCGGTGCTGGAGCAGCTGGAACTGTCCGGCGCGCTGCGTTACGACAAGTACGAAAGTGGCGAAGGCAAGGCGACGCCGAAGCTGGGCATCAAGTGGACGCCGGCCGACTGGATCGCACTGCGCGCCAGCTACGCAGAAGGCTTCCGCGCCCCCAATCCGGCCGAGAACGGCGACGGTGGCCTGGCCGCCTTCTCCAACGCCCGCGATCCGGTGCGCTGCGCCGCCAGCCCGCCGGCCGATGTCGGCACCAACTGCAGCTCGCGTCCGGTTGCAATCATCACCCGCCCCAACAAGGACCTGAAGCCGGAGGAATCCAAGAGCTACTCGGTGGGCATCGTGCTGCAGCCGACCCCCACCACCTCGATGACGGTCGATGCCTGGCAGATCAAGCGCACCAACGAGATCGCCCAGGGCTCCACGGCCGATGCCATCGCCGCCGGCAATGTGCTGCGTGACATCGACCTGATCAACGGCATCGCTGGCACCGGCAGCATCCTGGCGGTCAACACCGCGTACATCAATGCCGCCTCCACCCGCGTGCGGGGTATCGATACCGATATCCGCCAGACCTTCGATATCGGCCCGGGCCAGCTGGAAATGGATCTGCAGTGGAGCCATGTGCTGAAGTACGAGCGCACCGACTCCGACCAGACCTTCGACTATGCAGGCACCCACGGCAACTGCGACGTGACCAACTGCATCGGTACGCCGAAGGATCGCATCAACTTCGGTACCACCTGGCGCCAGGGTCCGTGGAGTGTGAGCGGCGTTGCCAACTACATCTCCAAGATGGACAACAAGGATTTCCGTGGCCCGGACGGTTCGTACCAGTTCTCGTACGCCGACGGTACCGACGTCACCAAGATCTCCTCGTTCACCACCTTCGACCTGTCCGGCCGCTGGAACATCACCGAAGCCTTCGAACTGAATGCATCGGTGCAGAACGTGTTCGATCGCATCGCTCCGCTCGACCCGACCACCTACGGTGGCGTGAACTACAACCCGCTGCACTTCAGCGGCGCCATCGGCCGTTACTTCACTGTCGGCGCCAAGTACACCTTCAAGTAATACCGCTCAACGCACCACCGTCGAAGGCCCGGGCACCTGCCCGGGCCTTCGTCGTTGTGCGCCTTGCAGGCATGTTCACGGGCCCACCGCTACCGTGTGCACGCGGCATCACCGCCGCAGGGGATCTGCATGGCTGCGACATCGCAACGCCTGGGCCTGCCCGCGTTGACCGCTCTGGTGGTCGGCTCGATGGTCGGTGCCGGTATCTTTTCTTTGCCACAGAACGTGGCGCGCAGCGCCGGACCGGCCGCGGCGCTGGTCGGCTGGGCGGTCAGTGGCGCCGGCATGCTGATGCTGGCCTTCGTGTTCCAGGCGCTGGCCAACCGCCGGCCGGATCTCGATACCGGCATCTACGCGTATGCGCGCGAGGGCTTCGGCAACTACATCGGTTTCTCCGCGGCATGGGGTTACTGGGTCGCCTCGGTGCTCGGCAACGCCAGCTTCTTCGTGCTGATCTTCAGCGGCCTCGGACATTTCCTGCCGATCTTCGGCGAAGGCAATACCCCGGCCGCGGTGGCGGCGTCGTCACTGCTGCTATGGACCGTGCACCTGCTGGTGCTGCGGGGCCTGCGCACCGCTGCCATCGTCAACGGGCTGGTGACCGTGGCCAAGCTGCTGCCCATTGCGCTGTTCCTGATCCTGGCCGCCGGTGCCTTCCGCATGGATGTGTTCCGCGCCGATTTCCTCGGCACGCCCGCACTCGGCGACCTCGGCCAGCAGCTGCGCGGCATGATGCTGGTAACCGTGTGGGTATTCATCGGAATCGAAGGCGCCAGCATCTACTCGCGGCGCGCGGCCCGTCGCGCCGATGTCGGCCGCGCCACGGTGATCGGTTTCCTCGGCGTCTGGCTGCTGCTGGTGCTGGTCAGCCTGCTGTCGATGGGCGTGCTGTCGCAGGCCGAACTGGCCGGGTTGCCCAATCCATCCATGGCGTACGTGCTGCGTGCGATCGTTGGCGAGTGGGGCGCGACGGTAATCATCATCGGCTCGATCATCTCCGTGCTGGGCGCGCTGCTGGCCTGGGTGCTGCTGTGCGCCGAGGTGCTGTACGCCGCGGCCGGCGACGGCACCATGCCCGCGTTCCTCGGCCGCGAAAACGCGCGCGGCGTGCCAGCCAATGCGCTGTGGTTGAGCAACGGTCTGATCCAGGTGTTCCTGCTGCTGGTGCTGGTCAATTCCGGCAGCTATACCGGACTGGTGCTGCTGGCCGCGTCGATGAGCCTAGTGCCCTACTTCCTGTCCACCGCGTTCGGCGTGCAGCTGGCCTGGCGTGGCCAGGCCTATGCGGGTGAACCGGGTGCGCGCTGGCGCGATTTCGTCGTTGCCCTGCTGGCCAGTGCCTATGCATTGTGGCTGGTGTATGCCGGCGGCCTCGACAACCTGCTGCTGTCGGTCCTGCTGTACGTCCCCGGCGTGGTGCTGTTCGCGTTCACCCGGCACCAGCGAGGGGAAAAGGTATTCACGCGCTGGGAGTGGGCGCTGTTCGGCGCGATCCTGGTGGTGGCGATCGCCACGTTGGTGGCGTTCTCCAGAGGTGAGCTGACACTGTAGAGCCGAGCCCACGCTCGGCTTCGCACGGGCAGCCGAGCATGGCTCGGCTCTACAACTGGCGTTCGGGCAGCATGCCGATATCCCGCATCCAGCGCTCGGCCAGCTGTGGCCACACCGCCACCGGTGCATCCTTCATGCGCAGACCGAACGCGTGGCCACCGCGCGCGAACAGATGCATCTCGACCGGCACGCCTTCATCGATCAGCGCCTGGTAGTAGGCGAGTGATTCGCGCACATCGTCGGTGCGATCATCGGTGGCCTGCGCAATGAACGTCGGCGGCACCGCGTCATCCACGACGATGTCCTTGACCAGTGACAGCCCCTTGCCATGCCCGGCCCACAGATGGCCGGAGTACATCACCATCGCGAAATCCGGGCGACTGGACTGTGAGTCGGCCGCGTCGACCGCCGCGTAGCTACGACGTGCGTGCGTACTCAATCCCGCCACCACGTGTCCGCCGGCCGAGAAACCGATCACCCCCACCCGCTTCGGGTCGATGTTCCAGCGTTGTGCCTGCAATCGCAGCAGGCCCATTGCACGTTGCGCGTCCTGCAAAGCCATCGGTACTGTCGGATTGTCGCGACAGTTGCAGTCGGGATCCCAGTTGGGCCCGGACGCCGGCACGCGGTACTTCAGCAGTGCGCAGGTGATGCCCTGCGCGTTCAACCAATCGCAGATTTCACTGCCTTCCAGGTCCATCGCCAACACCCGGTAACCACCTCCGGGCACCACCATCACCGCGGTGCCATTGGCCGGTGCCTTCGGTGGAAACACGGTGAGCGTCGGCACAGCCACGTTCTGCAACATCGTCCAGCGTTCTCCGCTGGCCCTGGAGGTTGCTTCACTGATCTGCTCGGGACCTTTCAGTTTTGGCGGTGCCTTCACCCTGCCTTCCGGCCACAACGGCAGCTCGGTAGTGCCCTGCGGCGGGTGCCAGGTCGGTGGTGCCGCATTCGCTGCGGCGAACGTCAGCGGCGCAAGCAACAGAGAAACGACGGACAGGAGTGCGCGCACGATCGGCATCCATGGTTGGAGCAGCAGATTGTAGAGCCGAGCCCATGCTCGGCTTCCAGGGTGCAGCAGAGCGTGGGCTCGGCTCTACAACACGGCAAAAAAAAACCTGCATCTCGCGATGCAGGTTTCTCAAAGTGGCGCCCGAAGTTGGACTCGAACCAACGACCCCCTGATTAACAGTCAAGTGCTCTAACCGGCTGAGCTATTCGGGCAGACGACTAGTATAACCACTCTTCACGCGCGATGGTAGGGGTGATTGGCAATCATTGCGGCAGCCCGGTACAGCTGCTCGGCCACCACCAGGCGCACCAGCATGTGCGGCAGCGTCAGCGGTCCGATCGACCACTTCTCATCGGCCAGCGCAGAGACTTCCGGCGAGTGCCCTTCCGGGCCACCGATCAGGAACGCCAGGTCCCTGCCCTGCCCGCGCCAATGCTCCAGGCGCTGTGCCAGCTGTTCGGAACTCAGCTGGCGGCCGGGCACGTCCAGGGCCACCACATAGGCATTCTTCGGCAGCGCGGCGATGACCCGCTTGCCTTCGTCTTCGGTAGCCCGACGCGGATCACGCCCCTTGCCACGCAGGCCGGGCTCGATTTCCACCAGTTCGAACGGCAGCCAGTGCGACAGCCGCTTCTGGTACTCGGCGAAGCCCTGCGCGACCCAGCTG
>NZ_JAOCLC010000076.1:0-20644 GCF_029845105.1 Stenotrophomonas sp. GD03654
CCGGACCCACCCCGCCTTCGACAGTTTCCTGCGGTCTGTCGGAACGGCGTTCTGCTTTGGTTGGTGCCGACCGTTGGTCGGCACGGTAGATCCACGCCATGCGTGCATGGATCTCTGGATGAATCGACGGTGGAGATTAAATCTCCACCTGCGCGCCCAGCTCCACCAGCCGGTTGCCCGGAATCCGGAAGAAGCCGGTCGCAGGCGCGGCATTCCGGTGCATCAGCGCGAACAGCTTGTCGCGCCAGATCGGCATGCCGCGGTTGGCGGTGGCCACGATGGTTTCGCGGCTGGCGAAGAAGGTGGTGTCCATCGGGTCGAAGTAGATGCCGCCGTGGTCACACGAGCGCATCAGCGCCAGCGGCACGTCCGGGGTTTCCATGAAACCGAAGCGCACGTAGACGCGGTAGAACTCGTCGCCCACCGATTCGATCTTCAGCCGCTGCCCTTCCATCGCATACGGGATCGGCAGGGTTTCCACGTGCAGGAACACGTTGCGCTCGTGCAGCACCTTGTTGTGCTTGAGGTTGTGCATCAGCGCGTGCGGGGCCACGGTCGGGTCGGCGGTGAGGAACACCGCGGTGCCCGGTACGCGTACCGGCGGTGCCAGCATCAGGCCCGGCAGGAAGGTATCCAGGCGGATGCCGTCCTTGCGGATCTCATCGCGCAGCAGCTCGCGGCCACGGCGCCAGGTACGCATCATGGTGAACAGGAAGATGCCCAGCACCACCGGGAACCAGGCGCCCTGCAGCAGCTTGGCGCCGTTGGCGATGACGAAGCCGAGGTCGATGATGAAGAACACCACGCACAGCGGCAACAGCCAGCCACGCGACTTCGGCCACAAGGTGCGCGCCACCACGGCCAGCAGCAGGGTGTCGATCAGCATGGTGGCCGACACCGAGATGCCATAGGCCACGGCCAGGTTGGACGAGCTGCGGAAGGCCAGCACCAGGCCGAACACCATCACCGCGATGCCCCAGTTGATGCCCGGGATGTAGATCTGGCCGATGGTGTCGTGCGAGGTGTGCTTGATGCGCATGCGCGGGATGTAGCCCAGCTGCATGGCCTGGCGCGAGACCGAGAATGCGCCTGTGATGACCGACTGCGAGGCGATCACCGCGGCCATGGTGGCCAGGATGATCATCGGGTACAGCGCCCACGACGGCACCGCCTCGAAGAACGGGTTCTTCAGGGCCTCGGGGTGATTGAGCACCAGCGCGCCCTGCCCAAGGTAGTTCAGTACCAGGCACGGCAGCACGAAGAAGTACCAGGCGTGACGGATCGGGCGCAGGCCGAAGTGGCCCATGTCCGCGTACAGCGCTTCACCGCCGGTCACCGCCAGTACCACCGCGCCGAGGATGAAGATGCCATGCCAGCCATGCTCCATGAAGAAGCGGATGCCCCACCACGGATTGAAGGCCTTCAGCACTTCCGGCGCATCGACGATGTTGTAGACGCCGATCGCCGCCAGCGACAGGAACCAGATCACCATGATCGGGCCGAACGCCTTGCCGATCTTCTCGGTGCCGAAGCGCTGCGCGGCAAACACTGCCAGCAGCACCACCAGCGTGACCGGCACGATGAAGACATGCAGCCCGGGCGCGGCCACCTCCAGGCCTTCAACCGCACTGAGCACGGACATCGCCGGGGTGATCACGCCGTCGCCGAAGAACAGCGAGGCGCCGAAGATGCCCAGGATGCCCACCACATAGGCTGAGCGTGAGCCGTTGCGCAGCGTGCGCTGGGTCAACGCCATCAGCGCCATGATGCCGCCTTCGCCATCGTTGTCGGCGCGCATGATGATCGTGACGTACTTCAGGGTCACCACCAGGTTCAGCGCCCAGAACGCCAGCGACAGCACGCCCAGCACGGTGTCGTGGTCGCTGTTGAGCCCGTAGTGTGGCGAGAACGCCTCCTTCAGGGTGTACAGCGGGCTGGTACCGATATCGCCGAAGACCACGCCGATCGCACCGATGACCAGCGCCAGTCCTCCAGCAGAGGGGGCGTGGCCATGTCCGCCGGGGGCGGCTGCGTGCGGGGTTTGACTGCTGGACATGGGTCTCCTGGCGAAGCTCAGGCGGTTCGTTGAGGGAAAGAGACGCGGCTCAGCGCAGCGCGGACTGCAGCGCCTTGCGGATCACGGTGGCCACTTCGTCACCTTCGTTGAAGGCGTCGCGGGCCATGCGTGCCGCTTCGGCCGGCTTGTAGCCCAGCTGCTGCAGCGCCACGGTGGCGTCGGACAGCGGATCGGCCGGCGCGGGGCCGCTGCCGGTGGGCAGCGCGCCGCCTGCACCGAACTGGGCGGCGCGGTCGCGCAACTCCAGCACCATGCGCTCGGCAGTCTTCTTGCCGATGCCAGGAATGCGGGTCAGCGCGGTGATGTCACCGGCCTGGACCATGCGCGCGAACTCCTCGACGGTGACGCCGGACAGCACGGCCAGCGCGATCTTTGCGCCGATGCCACTGACCTTCTGCACATCGCGGAACAGGCGCCGCTCACCTTCGCGCAGGAAGCCGTACAGCGAAACACTGTCTTCCTTCTGCGAGTAATGGGTATACAGGGTGACCTCGCGGCCGAGCTCGGGCAGGTCGTAGAAGGTGCTCATCGGCGCCTCCAGCTCGTAGCCCACTCCGTTCACGTCCACCACCAGCCACGGCGGCGCCTTGTAGGCGACGATGCCGCGCAGTCGACCGATCATTGCGTGCAGCTCCTCATTTGCGGCCCCAGGCCTGGCGGGCACTGAGCCCCAGGCGGTTGGCCGTCGCCCTTACGTGGGCATGGGTGATTGCCACGGCCAACGCGTCGGCCGCGTCGGCCTGCAGCTTGGTTTTCAGGTTGAGCATGAGCCCGACCATGTGTTGAACCTGTTGCTTTTCGGCGCCACCGCGCCCGACCACCGCCAGCTTGATCTCGCTGGCGGCATATTCGTGCACCGGCAGGTCGCGCAGGACCACGGCCGAGATCGCCGCGCCACGGGCCTGGCCCAGCTTCAACGCCGAATCGGGGTTGCGGGCCATGAACACCTTTTCGATGGCCACTTCACTGGGCTGGTATTCCCGGCACAGATCGGCCAGGCCGAGCACCAGCAGCTTCATGCGCTGCGGGAAGTCGTCGGCGCCCAGCAGCACCAGCGGCTGGTGATGCACGTGGCTGACCTTGCCAGTGGCATCGACATCAATGATGCCGACCCCGGTCCGCTGCGAACCGGGGTCGATGCCGAGGATGCGGGTCATGCTGCACTCCTGGCGGGGCGGAACGGGAAGCGCTGGCAGGCGTATGGGCTCATGACTGTCCGCGGTGACCGTTCAACGGCCCGCGCCCAGGCCGTCGAGGACGGCTCAGGCGTAGGCGTCGGCGCCGAGTTCGGCGTTGGAATACACGTCCTGCACGTCGTCCAGGTCTTCAAGCATGTCCAGCAGCTTCTTGACCTGCAGAGCGACCTCGCCCTCGACCTTGATGTCGTTGTCCGCGCGGAAGGTGATCTCGGCGTGGTCGGCGACATGGCCGGCGGCGGCCATTGCGTCCTTGACCGCGTTGAACGCGTCAGGGCTGGTGACCACGTCGATCGAACCGTCATCCGGATAGACCACGATATCGTCGGCGCCGGCCTCGATGGCCGCTTCGGTGATGGCTTCTTCGTCGGCACCCGGTGCGAAGCTGAGCACGCCCAGGCGCTTGAACATGAAGGCCACCGAGCCTTCGGTACCCATGTTGCCGCCGCACTTGCTGAACGCATGGCGGACATCGGCCACGGTGCGCACGCGGTTGTCGGTCAGGCAATCGACGATCACGGCCACGCCACCCGGGGCGTAGCCCTCGTAGCGGATTTCCTCGTAATCGACGCCTTCCAGTTCACCAGTAGCCTTCTTGATGGCGCGCTCGATCACGTCCTTGGACATGTTCACGGCCAGGCCCTTGTCCACGGCCACGCGCAGGCGCGGGTTGTTGTTGGGGTCGCCTCCACCGCCGCGCGCAGCCACGCCGATCTCGCGGATGATCTTGGTGAAAATCTTGCCGCGCTTCGCGTCGGACGCGTTCTTGCGGGCTTCGATGGAGGGGCCTCTACCCATGGGTGCTACCGTCTGGCTGCTTCAGGATCAAGGCGCGGATTCTACCTGATCGGGGGCGGCAACCGTGTCTAGGCCCGTATTGTTGTAGAGCCGAGCCAATGCTCGGCTAAATGGGTCCGACGGAATGCAGCCGAGCATGGGCTCGGCTCTACAGGGCGGCCCCGCCTGCCCCGCCCTTATGCCGCCGCCGCGTCGCGGCTGTGGTCGAACTGGCCGTGGCGCAGGAAATGCGCGGTCTGCCGCGCGGCATCGGGAGACACCACCAGGCCACTGTGGCTGGTGCGCACCACGCAATGGTCGGCCAGCCCCGGCAGGCGGGTCTCGGCCAGTGCCACGGTGCCGTCGGAGGCATCGTCGATCGCCCCCAGCAGGCTGCCCAGCCCATGCGGTACCGAGCCGGCGATCAGTCCGACTTCGGCCTTGCCCTGCCAGTCCGGCAGGCCATCCAGCAGCAGCTCGCTGCTGCGTCCCAGCGCCAGCCCCCAGCCATGCTCGGACAGCGAGCGCGCAGTACCACTGCCGCGCAGCGGCGAGCCCAGGCAGACCACGCGCTGCACATCCAGCTGCGGCTGGCGGCGCAAGGCCTCCAGCGCGAGCAACCCACCCAGGCTGTGACCGACCAGCGACAACGGCCCGGCATCGGTCAGCCGCTCCAGCAGCTGCGGCACGGCTACGTCGGGGCCACCGAACACCGAGGAGTAACCGAACGCGTGCACCTGAAAACCACGCGCGCGCAGGCGCCAGGCCAGCGGCCCGACCCAGGCGCGGGCATTCCAGATGCCATGCAGCAGCAATACGGGGGGAGTCATGCAAACAGCCTGGCGGTCAGCGGGGCAGGAACGTACGGCAATTGAACACGCGCACGCAGCAAGCGGCGGTGAACGTCAGGCCGCGCGCGGTGCGCGGCGCAGGATGAATTCAAGATCGTGGGTGTCACCGACCGGGAACAGGTACTCGCCCGCCTTTTCGAAACCATAACGGGCGTAGAAACGCTGCGCGCCGAAGTTCTCCGACCACACGCCCAGCCACAGCGTGCGCGGGCCGTCGCGCTCCAACCAGGCCAGCGCGGTTTCCAGCAGCCGGCTGCCCCAGCCGCAGCTCTGCTGCGTCTTGACCAGGTACAGGCGCTTGAGTTCGCCGTCGCCGGGTTTCACGTCCGGGTGCGGCAGGCCACAGGGGCCGGCGGCGGCATGGCCGATCGCCTCCCCGTCCAGCTCCAGCAGCCACACCGCGTAATCGGCGTGGGCCAGGATCACGCGCTGGCGCTCGACCGTGTAGGCCTCCTCGAGGAAGGCCTGCAGGTCCTGCGGCGGATACAGATGGCCGAAGGTTTCGGTGAACGTGCGGGCAGCCAGCGCCGACAGGGTCGGCGCGTCGTCCACGGTGGCGCGGCGGATCGAATACATGCAGGAAGTTGACGTCAGGGCGAAGCGCGGGTCAAGCCTTTTCAGGCGATTCCGCTTCTTCTTCCTCGTCCTCTTCCTCGTATTCCTCTTCGTCCTCGTCCTCTTCTTCCTCGCCTTCTTCGTCCTCGTCGTATTCTTCCTCTTCGTCGTCTTCGTAATCCTCGACGCCGAAGTCTTCACCGTCCCAGCGACCTTCGCCGTCGGCGACGAAGGTCAGGGCCATGGCCGACGGGTTGGTACCGACGCGGACCAGCCAACCACCGAACACGCGTGCACGCTCGGTGACCAGGTTGGCCTCGGAGCCTTCATTGCCCAGCTTTTCCCACTCCAGCGAAAACGCAAACTCGGTCATTGCCTGGATCTCCTGATCAGTTGGTCTTGGGGCGAACCTGGATGTGCACTTCGGCCAGCTGCGCGTCGACGATCGGCGACGGCGCGTCGGTCATCAGATCCTGTGCACCGGTGGTCTTCGGGAACGGGATGACGTCGCGGATCGACTCGGTGCCGGCCATCAGCGCGGCGATGCGGTCGATGCCGAAGGCGATGCCACCGTGCGGCGGCGCGCCGTAGTTCAGCGCGTCGAGCAGGAAGCCGAACTTGGCGCGGGCTTCTTCGGCACCGATGCCCAGCAGCTCGAACACCGCGCTCTGCATGTCCGGACGGTGGATACGGATCGAACCGCCGCCGATCTCATTGCCGTTGAGCACCATGTCGTAGCCGCGCGAAACGGCGGTACGGGCATTGGCGCGCAGGTCGGCGATGTCGTCCACGGCCGGTGCGGTGAAGGGGTGATGCAGGGCGACGTAGCGCTGCTCTTCCTCGTCCCACTCGAACATCGGGAAGTCGGTGACCCACAGTGGCGCCCAGCCGTCGGCGACCAGTCCGAAGTCCTTGCCGGCCTTCAGGCGCAGCGCGCCCATGAAGTCGGAAATCTTGTTGTAGCCACCGGCACCGAAGAACACGATGTCGCCGTTGCCGGCGCCGACGTGGGCCACCAGCGCGGCGAAGGATTCCTCGCTGAAGAACTTCTGGATCGGCGAGCTGACTTCACCGTTGTCGGCAATCTTGATGTAGGCCAGGCCCTTGGCGCCGTACTTGGCGGCATGCGCGGCGTATTCGTCGATCTGCTTGCGCGACAGCGACGCACCGCCCGGAATGCGCAGCGCGGCAACGCGGCCCTCGGCATCATTGGCCGGGCCGGTGAACACGGCAAATTCGCTGTCCTTGACCAGTTCAGCCACGTCCACCAGCTCCAGCGCGATGCGCAGGTCCGGCTTGTCCGAACCGTAGCGACGCATCGCCTCGGCCCAGGTCATGCGCGGGAAGCTGGCATCCAGCTGCACGTCGACCACTTCCTTGAAGATGGCGCGGATCATGTCTTCGACGAAGTCCTGCACGTCGCGCTCGCGGACGAAGGCGAATTCCATGTCCAGCTGGGTGAATTCCAGCTGGCGGTCGGCACGCAGGGCCTCGTCGCGGAAGCAGCGCGCAATCTGGTAGTAACGGTCGAAGCCGGCCACCATCAGGATCTGCTTGAACAGCTGCGGGCTCTGCGGCAGGGCGTAGAACTCGCCCGGGTGCATGCGCGCCGGCACCAGGAAGTCGCGCGCGCCTTCTGGAGTGGCCTTGGTCAGGATCGGGGTCTCGATATCCTGGAAGCCCTTCTCGTCCAGATGGCGGCGCAGGGCCTGCACCAGCTTGATGCGGGTGCGCTGCATGCGCTGCATTTCCGGGCGGCGCAGGTCCAGGTAACGGTACTTCAGGCGGGTTTCTTCGCCCGGGTTCTCGTGGGCGTGGAACGGCAGCGGCGCGGCCTTGTTCAGCACAGTGATGGCGGTGGCGATCACTTCCACCTTGCCGGTACGCATCTTGTCGTTCACCGCGTGGCGGGCGCGCACGACGCCTTCCACCTGCAGCACGTCCTCGTAGCCCAGCGACGCGGCCACGGCGAACACTTCGGCGTTGTCGACTTCCACGGTCACCTGCACGATGCCTTCATGATCTCGAAGATCGATGAAGCAGACGCCGCCCTGGTTACGGGCCACGTCGGTCCAGCCGGCGAGGGTGACAGTCTGGCCAATCAGGGTCTCATCGACCAGGCCGCAGAAGTGGGTACGCATGGGGGGGAAGCTCCGCTGGAGAACGCCGGCACCGGATGGGGACCGGAAAGCCTCGTATTCTGCGGCCGAGGCCCCGGCCGGGGCAAATCCGGCCAGTCACACCGGCTTGATCGCCCCCCTCCCTATAGTCGGGCACCTGCCACCGTATGGGATACCGCCATGAAACCGCTGTCCCTGGCCAGCCTGGCCGTGACCCTCAGTCTGGGTGCCTTAGGCACCCTTACCCTGCCCGCCTCGTCCGCATCTGCGCAGAACGGGGTGATCCGCTGCGAAAGCCAGAGCAACCGCGAACGGGTGTGCAATACCGGCTGGCGCAATGCGCAGCTGGTCCGCCAGTTGTCTGGCAGCCCCTGCGAGGAAGGGCGCTCCTGGGGCAGCCGCAATGGCAGCATCTGGGTCACCAATGGTTGCCGCGCGGAGTTCGTCGAAGACCGTGGTGGCTGGGGCGGCGGCAACGGCGGTGGCGGCGGTTGGGGCGGCAACAACGGCCGCCCCGGCGAGACCATCCGCTGCGAGAGCCAGAACAACCGTGAGCGCAGCTGCCCGGTGGGGTGGCGCAATGCCCGCCTGGTCCGGCAGCTGTCCGGCAGCCCTTGCGATGAGGGCCGTACCTGGGGCGTGCGCAACGGCGCAGTCTGGGTCAGCAATGGCTGCCGCGCGGAATTCGCCGAAGCCCGCGGCTGGGGCGGTGGCGGCGGTGGCTGGGGCGGCGGCAACAGCAATTACTCCGTTACCTGCAGCAGCAACAACAATCGCTCCCAGACCTGCGACTGGGATGAACGCCAGGGCCGGCCGGTGCTTCAGCAGCAGCTCTCCGGCAGTGCCTGCCAGGAAGGCCGCAGCTGGGGTTACTCGCGTGGCCAGGTATGGGTGAGCAACGGCTGTCGCGCGCGCTTCGGCACGCGGTGAGTGCAGCGTCGGGGTCGGAGCCCCCCGCAGGAGGGATCCGACCCCGGGATCACGGCGCCGGTGGTTTGTCATCGCCCCACGGCGGCGGCGGCAGGGCAACCGGCTTGCTGAGGTCGAACTGCACGCGGAAGCGGCGGCCATCCGGACGTGTCAGCTCATAGACGAACGTCTGGTCGGGATCGATCTCCATCGCCCACGTGTTGTGGGTCGAGGCCAGCATGTCGGCACGACGGAACATGGCCACCGAATCGCCATCGGCCGGGAACTGCTGGCGCTCGGCGGTGCCCGGTGGCGTGCTGTCGCCGCCGTACAGCGTGATCGCGTCGAGGCTGCCGTCTTCATGCCGATGGTCGTGCTTCAGGCGCAGACCGGTTTCGGTGCGGGTCAGCACCCAGGTCCGCGAGTGGTCATTGCCGACATGGAACGGGATGCGCAGCTCGTGCGCCGGATCGGCACAGCCACGCACGTGCATGACCAGGCGCTGGCCGGCGAACGGATCCTTGCCGGTCGGTGCCGGCGTGTCCTCCACCACCTTGCCGGCATAGGCCTGGCCGCAGTGCGCGGCGATGGCGGCCATGAAGGCATCGGCCGGTGCGGTTGCCAGATCATGGGCAACCGTGTCGGAGCGCTGCGAACAGGCAGCGAGGCTGAGCAGGAGGGCGGAAGCGGTGACCACGGCAGGCAGTTTCATGCCCCAACCCTAACGGCCCTGGCCGACGGGCGCAAACCGCCCGCAGCAACCGATCAGCGTTCGACGGTGTGCGGTTCCGGCAGCGTCTCGGTGGTCGCCACCGGCGCGGCCGCGCCCTCGCCTGCCGGCTCCTGTTCAACAGGATCGACATCAAACGGCGTACGGAACACCAGCGACGGCAGCAGCGTGGTCAATGCGGCATACAGCAGCAGCGCGCCGAACAGCACCGCCGGAATCTGGAAGCGCTCGCGCATGATCGCGGCCAGCACCAGGGTGAAGATCAGCGTCGGTGCCAGCGCCAACGAGACCCGCAGGCTGCTGCGGAAGCTCTCGCCGAACATCACCCGCCGCTGCAGCCAGACCACGCCGATACGTAACGGCAGCACCACCAGGGTGATCACGATGCCCAGCCCCAGCGCCTCGAAGCTGAGTGCTTCGCTGGGCACCTTGGTACCGGCATTGAAGAAATAGAACGGCACGAAGAACGAGGCGAAAAGGCGCAGCGCGTGCAGGTTCTCATGCGAGGCCAGCAGCGGCATGCGCTGGTGCAGCAGGCGCGCGACCAGGCCGGCGATGAACGCGCCAACCAGGTAGTACACGCCCAGCAGGTACGTGATGTAGGCCGCGACCATGCCCACCATCACCAGCAACGAGAACTCCGAGCCGGGCGCATGCGGTGCCACCCAGCGACCCAGCGCGATGAACAGCAACGGCAGGCCGACCATCATCGCCAGCAGCGCCAGGCTGGACAGCGCCATATGCCCCGGATCGCCGGCCTGCAGCACGATGAACAACGCCGCCAGCGCCAGCAGTTCGCCGGCGATGGCCTTGCTGGTCACCCAGAACCGCTCGTCCTCGCTCAGGCCCAGCCGCGACAGCGAATCCATGATGAAACCGGTGGACGGTGTCAGCAGCGCCAGTGCAAGCAGGCCGGCGGCCTGCCAGGGCAATCCCGCGTAGCGCCAGGCCAGCCAGCCCACACCGAACAGCGTGCCGGTACGGATCACCAGATGCGCCAGCAGCGGCCACATGCCCCGCCGCAGCGCCTGCAAGTCCACTTCCAGGCCGGCGAACAGGAACAGCGAGGAAATGCCCAGCGTGGCCAGCAGGCCGATCACCGCATCGTGGGCCTGGTCGCCCAGCCAGAGCATGCCGATGATGCCGAACAGCAGGCAGGTCAGCGGCGCGGGCAGGCTGAAACGCTGCAGCGCGCGCGGGATCACCAGCAGCGCGAAGATCAGCAGCAGGTAGATCAGTTCATGGCTCATGGGGGACTTCCGTGTGGTTCGAACGCGCGCAGGATGCGCGCGCCGAACCGATCCGGCAAGCCGTTTTTGGATGACTCCCGGTTACCTCATTCGATCAGTCGATCGGCAATGCGCCCGACCTGTGCCAGCACCACGGCTTGTTGTTCGTAGCTGATCGCGCCGGCCTGCAGGTAGGCGGTCAGCACCCACGGCGTGCCGCCGGCCAGCGGCCACAGCACGGCGATGTCGTTGCGCGCGTCCTCACCGTTGCTGCCGGTCTTGTCGCCCACCCGCCAGCGCTTGCCGAGGCCTGCACGCAGGCAGGCATCACCGGTTTCATTGTCGATCAGCCAGTCGGCCAACTGCTGCCGCGAGGCCGGTTGCAGCACCTCGCCCAGCACCACGCGCTGCAGGGTCGCGGCCATCGCCGCCGGCGTGGTGGTATCGCGTGGATCGCCCTCGGCGAAACTGTTCAGTTCCGGCTCCAGGCGGTCACTGCGGCTCACCGCATCACCGCTCGCGCGCAGGAACGCGGTCACTGCGGGCGGGCCACCGACCACGCCGAACAGCAGGTTGGCGGCGGTGTTGTCGCTGGTGATGATCGTGGCACGGCACAGATCGCGCACCGTCATGTCCTTGCCTGCATGGCGGCGGGTGACCGGTGCGTGCGAGAGCAGATCGGCGTCGCGCACCGGCACGCGCGTATCCAGCAACGCCGGCGTGCGCTCGGCCTGGCTGAGCACGGTGGCCGCCAGCATGCTCTTGAAGGTGCTGCACATCGGGAAGCGCTCGTCCTGGCGATGACCGAAACGGCGGCCGCTGGCGGTGTCGAGCAGGGTCACGCCAAGGCGTCCCGCGCAGGCCTTTTCCAGCGCGGCAAAGTCAGTGGCGGCGGTGAGGGTGGCATCGGTGGGTGCGTTGGCGGTGGTCTTGCCCGCAGCACGTGCCAGCAGCGGCAGGGCAAGCGAGGAAGCCACGGCAGCACCACTGAACTGCAGGAATCGGCGACGGGCGAGCATACGGGTTCTCCTGGGGACCGCTCGATTATTGAAGCCGCTATCGGGGGCGACCAGCGCAAAAAATCAACAGGAGGCATGAAGTGAATTAATGCCTGACGCATTCAACCCCTTAATTTTCCGAAATCCATCGTTGAAGCGTTAGGATCAGCCATCACTCCAGCTCACGACTGCGCGATGTTGCACCCTACCCTGCCCCTGAACGCGCTGCGCGCCTTCGAGGCCGCCGCCCGCCACCAGAACTTCACCCGTGCCGCGCTGGAGCTGTGTGTCAGCCAGGCCGCGCTGAGCCATCAGATCCGGGGGCTGGAGGACCGGCTTGGCATCCGCCTGTTCCATCGCCTGCCACGCGGCGTGGCGCTCACCGATGAAGGCGCAGCGCTGTACCCGGTGCTCAACGAAGCGTTCGAGCGCATTTCCGCCAGCATCGCGCGCTATACCGGTGGCCCGGCACGCGAGGTGCTGACGCTGGGCGTGGTCGGCACCTTCGCCACTGGCTGGCTGCTGCCACGGCTGGGCGCGTTCGAAGCCGCGCACCCGGACATCGAGCTGCGCCTGCAGACCCACAACAACCGCATCGACCTGGCCGGCGAAGGGCTGGACCTGGCGATCCGGTTTGGTGATGGCGACTGGCAGGGCCAGGCCTGCACCGCGATCCTCGATGCGCCCTTCGCACCGCTGTGCGCACCGGCCTTGGCGCGGCGGCTGAAGCAGCCGCGCGACCTGGGCACGCTGCCGCTGCTGCGCTCCTACCGCAGCGACGAGTGGCCGCGCTGGCTGCAGGCGGCAGGAGTGAGCGGCGTGGAAGCCCGCGGACCGGTGTTTGATTCGTCGTTGACAGTGGCGATGGCCGCGGTCGGCGGCGCCGGCGTGGCGCTGCTGCCGCTGCGCATGTTCGAGCAGGAACTGGCTGAGGGTCGCCTGCTGCAGCCGTTCAGCACCACGCTGGAGCTGGGGCGCTACTGGCTGACGCGGCTGCGATCGCGTGCCGAGCGCGAGCCGGCCAAGCGGTTCCGCGAATGGCTGCAGGCGCAGGGCACGTAACAAAAAAGGGGACGGAGGGGATTAAGTCGTTTGTGGCACAAACGACTTAATCCCCTCCGTCCCCTTTTTTTGCGTGATCAGGACTCCAGCAGTTCCATCCACGCTGCCTCGGCTTTTTCCAGCTGGGCGGCGGCGGTTTCGCGGTCACGGCCGATCACGGCCATGCGGGTGGCATCGGCGTAGTTGGCCGGGTCGGCCAGCTGGCGATCCAGTTCGGCCAGTGCGCCTTCCAGCTCGGCCACTTTCGCTTCGGCGGCGGCCAGCTTGTGCGGGTTCACCGGCTTCTTCTGCACCACCTGCGCCACCGGGGCGGTCTTGACCACTACCGGCTCTTCCACCTGATCCATGCGCGCCTTGGTGCCCTGCGCCTGCGGGCGGGTGCGCAGCCACGCGGCGTAGGCGTCGAGGTCACCATCGAACGGTTCGACCACGCCATCGGCCACACGCCAGTAGGTGTCGCAGACCAGACCGATCAGGTGGCGGTCATGCGAGACCATCACGATCGCGCCCTCGAAGGTGGCCAGTGCTTCGGCCAGCGCTTCGCGCATTTCCAGGTCAAGGTGGTTGGTCGGTTCGTCCAGCAGCAGCACGTTCGGCTGCTGCCAGGCGATCAGCGCCAGCGCCAGGCGCGCGCGCTCGCCACCGGAGAAACCATCCACCGGCTCGAATGCACGGTCGCCCGGGAAGTTCCACTTGCCGAGGAAATCGCGGAACGACTGGTTCGGTGCGTCCGGGGCGATCTCGCGGAAGTGCTCCATCGGCGACTGGCCTTCGTGCAGCGACTCCACCGTGTGCTGGGCGAAGTAGCCGATCTTCAGGTCCGGATGCGCCATGCGCTCGCCAACGATCGGCGCCAGCTCGCCCACCAGGGTCTTCACCAGGGTGGTCTTACCGGCACCGTTCGGGCCGAGCAGGCCGATCCGCTGGCCCGCTTCCAGGCCGAAGCCGACGTTGTGCAGGATCACCGCGTCCTTGCCGTAGCCGGCCTCGACGTGATTCAGGCGGATCAGCGAGAACGGCAGCTTGGCCGGCGGCGCGAACTCGATGCGGAACTCGCGCTCGGCGCGCACCGCTTCCGTGCCGGCCAGCTTGGCCAGGCGCTTCATGCGGCTCTGCGCCTGCGCGGCCTTGCTGGCCTGCGCCTTGAAGCGGTCGATGAAGCTCTGCAGGTGGGCGCGCTCGGCCTGTTCCTTCTCGTGCGCGATCTGCTGCTGGCGCAGCTGTTCGGCGCGCTGGCGTTCGAAATCGGTGTAGCCGCCCGGGTAGAGCTTGGCGCCGCCACCGTGCAGGTGCAGCGTGTGGGTGGCCACGTTGTCGAGGAACTCGCGGTCATGCGAGATCAGCAGCAGCGTGCCGGGGTACTTCAGCAGCCACTGTTCCAGCCAGTACACCGCGTCCAGGTCCAGGTGGTTGGTCGGTTCATCCAGCAGCAGCAGGTCGCTGGGCATCATCAGCGCGCGTGCCAGGTTCAGGCGCACGCGCCAGCCACCAGAGAACGAGGACACCGCACGGTGATGGGTCTCGGCCGGGAAGCCGAGGCCGTGCAGCAGCTTGCCGGCGCGCGCTTCGGCGTCGTAGGCATTGAGCTCGGCCATTCGGGTGTGCGCCTCGGCCACGGCCTCCCAGTCTTCGCGGGCGGTCGCCTCGGCCTCGGCGGCCAGCACTGCGGCCACCTCGATGTCACCGCCGAGCACGAAGCTCAGCGCCGGGTCGGGCAGCGACGGGGTTTCCTGGGCGACGCTGGCGATGCGCACCTTGCCGGGCAGATCGACATCGCCCTTGTCGGCCTCCAGCTCGCCCTTCACCGCCGCGAACAGGCTGGACTTGCCAGCACCGTTGCGGCCGACCACACCCACCCGGTAACCGGCGTGCAGGGTCAGGTCGACATTGGACAACAGCAGCCGCTCGCCACGGCGCAAGGCGAAATTACGAAGGGAAATCATCGGGGGAGGCGTCCATATAACCAGATGGAATGTGCTGGTGAGCACTGTTCCTGCGACGCAATTCTAGCGTTAACGAATACTTGACGCGTCCCGGGATGCGCGGCGGCCGGCGTTCCTCTCTCCCACGTCCTCGCCGCGCGCGTCCCGGGCTCCCTCCCCCGCCAGTGCCAATTCGGGCTAAATGGTTGCTGCTGCAACGTTTTTCCCGATGACCGGCATTTGACAGGCGCTGAATATCCCGTTAATTCCTGTATTGCGCACCGCAACAACCGCCGTCCGCCTCACCCCCGTGATGTCGATTCCGGTGCCGCCCCCGCCAACCGGAGCCCCATCCCGATGACCCGCAAGACCAGCCTGATCGCCGCCGCCGTCGCTGTCGCACTCGGTGGCTCTCCGTTCGTTGCCGCTGCCCAGCTGGCTGGCACCGCCGCCAACACCCTGGACACGGTGATCGTCACCGGCACCCGCGTGGCCGACCGCACCGTCGCCGAATCGCAGTCGCCGATCGACATCATCACCCCCGAAGCCCTGCAGTCCACCGGCACAAGCGAGCTGGCTACCGCGCTGTCGCGCGCGCTGCCCTCGCTGAACTTCCCGCGCCCGGCCCTGACCGACGGCACCAGCGGCGTGCGCCCGGCGCAGCTGCGCGGCCTGTCGCCGGACCAGGTGCTGGTGCTGGTCAACGGCAAGCGCCGCCATACCTCGGCGATGATCAACGTCAACGGCAGCATCGGCCGTGGCTCATCGGCGGTGGACATCAACGCGATCCCGATCGCCGCCATCGAGCGCGTGGAAGTGCTGCGCGACGGCGCGTCGGCGCAGTACGGCTCGGACGCCATCGCCGGCGTCATCAACATCGTGCTCAAGGGCAGCGGCCGTGGCGGCAGCCTGGCCGTGGACTACGGCCAGTACTCGGCCGGTGACGGCAACAAGTACCAGCTCTCCGGCGATACCGGCGTCGAGTTCGGCAATGGCCGTGGCCGGGTGCATGTGGCCGGCCAGATCAGCCAGCAGGACGAGAGCAACCGCGCCGGCCCGTACCGCGGCACCACGCCGAATACCGGCAACTTTCCGAGCATCGGCCAGAAGACCTTCATCGTCGGCGACCCGCGCGTGGATGCCACCGCCGCCTCGGCCAACGCCAGCTTCGATTTCAGCGACCACGTAACCGGCTACGCCAGCGCGCTGCTCAGCAACCGCGACATCACCTCGTTCGCGTTCTACCGCTCGCGCAACCACAACGGGCAGACCGCGCTGCTGGCGCAGACCTACCCGGACGGCTTCGTGCCGGAGATCAACCAGTACTCCAAGGACCGCTCGCTGGTGGCCGGCGTCAAGGGCAACACCGACAACGGCTGGACCTGGGACCTGAGCCTGAACCACGGCGAGAACACCCTCGACTTCCACACCCGCAACAGCATCAACTACAGCCTCGGCGCCAGCAGCCCGCGCTCGTTCTACGACGGCACGCTGAAGTACCAGCAGGACATCTTCAATGCCGACCTGACCAAGTCGCTGGACTGGGGCCTGGCCTACCCGGTCACGCTGTCCTTCGGCGGTGAGTACCGCAAGGAAAAGTGGGACCAGAACCCGGGCGAACTGAACTCGTACACCGGCAGCGGTGCGCAGGGCTTCGCGGGCTTCACCCCGACCAATGAAGTGCATGCCGACCGCCACAACTACGCCGTCTACGCCGGCCTGGAAGCGGACCTGACCGAGAAGTTCTCGGCCGGCATCACCGGCCGCTACGAGGACTACTCGGACTTCGGCGACCGCTTCTCCGGCAAGCTTTCGGCGCGCTATGCATTCACCGACAAGGTCGCGCTGCGGGCCACCGCCTCCAGCGGCTTCCGCGCGCCCTCGCTGGCGCAGCAGGGCTACCAGGCGGTCACCAGCCAGTTCCTCAATGGCGTATTCGTCGAGCGCGGCACCTTCCCGACCACCAGCCCGGCTGCGCAGGCGCTGGGCGCCTCGCCGCTGAAGGCCGAGACCTCCACCTCCTACAGCCTGGGCCTGGTGCTGCAGCCGGTCGACCGCCTGTACATCACCGTCGACGCGTACCAGATCGACATTGATGACCGCATCGCGCTGTCGTCCAGCATCACCACCAATGCCGCCACCAGCGCGCTGCTGGGCACCCTCGGCCTGCCGCAGGTGACCGCGTTCTCGTACTTCACCAACGGCCTGGATACGCGCACCCGTGGCGTCGACTTCGTGTCCAGCTACACGGTGCCGTTCAGCGCCAGCAGCCTGGAGCTGACCGCTGCGTACAGCTACAACGACACCGAAGTGCGCCGCGTCGGCGGCACCCCGGCGGTGTTCGGCACGCTGGGCCTGACCCAGTCGCTGATCGGCCGCGATGAGATCGGCCGCATCGAGGACAGCTATCCGCGCGACAAGGCGATCCTGAGCGGCACCTGGCGTTCGGACCACTGGGAACTGGGCCTGGCCGCGACCCGCTACGGCAGGTTCACCGTGCGCAACTCGGCCACCGCGCTGCGCGACCAGACCTACGGCGACGCCTGGGTGGTGGATGCCTCGGCCAGCTACAAGCCGAGCAGCAACTGGACCCTGACCGTGGGCGCCGACAACCTGCTGGACAAGTACCCCGACCGCACCGAAGACCTGCAAAACTCGACCTTCGGCATGCTGCCGTACAGCAACTACTCGCCGTTCGGCTTCAACGGCGCGTATGTGTACGGTCGGATCAAGTACACCTGGTAATGGGTAATGGGTAATGGGTGCGCCGGGCCCTGCCCGGCGCTGCTCCACACGCCCGCCGGCGGCCTCGGGGCAGGCGCGGTCCTGACCGTATACCGTTGCCAGCTCCTGCACCCGGTTTCCAGGCTGTGCTCTGTTGCACGCGCCTCATAGGTCGCCCCGTGCATAATCAGCGGACCAACGAAGGAGCCGCTCCGTGACGAGTGCCTGCATCACTCGCCGCCATGTGTACGCTGCGCTCGCGTGGATTGCGCTGGCGGCCCCCCTGTCAGGGTGTTCAGGAGATCACGTGAAACCCAGCTATTCCAAATCGAGCCTTGAGCCGATCGTCGTCACCCAGCTCTCCGCGTCGAAGCTCCAGGTCCAGTTCAATGAACCGATGGAAAGCATGTATTACGCGGCAGGGATGAGCTATGTGGTGGAAGGGGGCACCATGAAAGTCGTTGTTGATCGCTGCCCCATATCCGGCCAATGCACAACCATGCTGCGGCGCGACGTGAAGCCCGGACCTGCTGGCCCGGCCCGTCAGGAAATTCCCTTGATGGCGCCGCGCGTGGTGATGCTGTTCGCCGATGGCGAAACACAGATTTTTCCGTAAGAGCATCCCATGAGCGACAAGGTCGTCCTCGGCATCCACAGTCACGTAGACCCCAATACACAGGGGTCGTTCAATCAGTTCGTGGACGGCCACGCCTGGATCTCGGTGACGCGAAACGGCCATACGACGTTCCATGGCCTGTGGCCAGACAACCATCCACTCGTTGAGGACAATGGCCCAGGTTCGGACATCCGCGAAGGCATGGAAGCCCGGGCCACACCTTCGGCCTCACGCTATTACGAATTGACACCCGAGCAGGTCAAGCGACTTGACCAGGCCTTGGGCGGAAATGTCACCTGGTCATATGGCAATACCTGCGCATCGTGGGCGACCAGTACCTTGAACAAGGTTACTGGGCAGTCCCTGGATGCAGGCGAACTGCTGTTCACCGATACACCGCGGGAGCTGATCGAGTCCATTCGCAAGGCAGAGCGCGTGCGGCCCACCAGTCCTTCGCAGCCGCAACCGGCAACCGAACGGCCGGAAACCAGCATCCCATCGCTGAGCGATGCCTCGGCATCGCTTCACCAGCAGGCACTCGCCGGCGTCCATCCGCTGGACGCATCGCTGGGTCGCGCATCTGATGAATCCAGCCAACGCATGGCGGCCAGCCTCACCCAACTTGCCCGGGCACAAGGTCTGGAACGGATCGACCATGTGGTATTGGGCTTGCCGACTGGTCAGCCCCCACGGCCGGAGAACATCTTCGTCATTCAGGGAGCCTTGGATGACCCGGGCCATCTGCGTGCCCACATCCACATTGAAGCGGCCCTTCAGCCACCCGTTGCGGAGTCGCTGCGGCAGCTTCATCAGTTGGACAAGCAGTTGGCCGCCTCGCCGCAGCAGGCCGAGCCTGTCCTGGAAGAGACCCAGCGCCGGCAGATGGTGTGATCGTCGACGGCTACGCCTGGAGCCCCCCATAGGTAGGCACCATTCGGCCCGTCAGGGCCTGCCATCTCTCAACAAGGCTTGATATCTCGCCCGTACAAGCCGCCCACGCAACGATCCGATACGCTGGCCGGGTTTGCCGTATGTGGCCGCATCGGTGAAAATCGGGGCATCCCCCCGATTTCCTGCGAGTGCCGATGCACCATGACACCGACCTGATCAACATCGTTGCCGTTGGCCTGGGGCTCGCCTTCATCTTCGGCGCGCTGGCCAACAAGCTCCGCTTGTCTCCCCTGGTCGGTTACCTGGTTGCTGGCATCTGCGTAGGTCCGTTCACCCCCGGCTTCGTCGCCGACCAGGCGCTGGCCAACCAGCTGGCCGAGCTGGGCGTGATGCTGCTGATGTTCGGCGTCGGCCTGCACTTTTCGCTGAAGGACCTGATGGCGGTCAAGGCCATCGCCATTCCCGGTGCCATCGGCCAGATCGCGGTTGCGACCCTGCTCGGCTGGGGCGTGGCATCGCTGATGGGCTGGCCGGCCATCCATGGCGTCATCTTCGGTTTCTCGCTGGCTACGGCCAGTACCGTCGTGCTGCTGCGGGCAATGGAAGAACGCCGACTGCTGGAGACGATGCGCGGCAAGATCGCGGTCGGCTGGCTGATCGTGGAAGACCTGGCCTGTGTGCTGGCGCTGGTGATGATGCCGGTGATGGCCGGTGTGTTCGGCCCCGATGCAGCCAAGGAATCGCACACGCTGGGCAGCGTGCTGGCCGACATCGGCTGGACCTTCGTGCAGCTGGGCCTGTTCGTGGCGGTGATGCTGGTGGTCGGGCGCCGGGTCATTCCGTGGATCCTCGAACGCATTGCCGGCACCGGTTCGCGCGAACTGTTCACTCTGTCGGTGCTGGCGATCGCGCTGGGCGTGGCGTTCGGCTCGGCCATGTTGTTCGGCGTCTCGTTCGCGCTGGGCGCGTTCTTCGCCGGCATGCTGCTCAACGAATCGGAGCTGAGCCACAAGGCCGCAACCGATTCGCTGCCGCTGCGCGATGCATTCGCGGTGCTGTTCTTTGTGTCGGTCGGCATGCTGTTCGACCCGAACATCCTCATCCAGCACCCGTGGCAGGTGCTGGCCACGGTGCTGATCATCATGTTTGGCAAGTCGGCCGCGGCGTTCTTCATCGTGCGCGCATTCGGCCACCCGACCAGCACCGCGCTGACCATCTCGGCCAGCCTGGCGCAGATCGGCGAGTTCGCCTTCATCATCGCCGGCCTTGGCGTGGCGCTGCAGATCCTGCCGAAGGAAGGCCAGTCGCTGGTACTGGCCGGCGCGCTGGTGTCGATCATGCTCAACCCGCTGGTATTCGGGCTGCTGGATCGTTGGCAGGCCAAGCAGGAACAGCAGCCGCAGCCGGCCGAGCCGGAAGAGGCGATCGGCCCATCGCGTGATCTGAACGGGCACGCGATCGTGATCGGCTATGGCCGGGTCGGCAGCGAGCTGGCACAGGTGCTGCGTGATCGCGGCGTGCCGGTGCTGGTGATCGATGACAACAAGGAACATGTGGAACAGGCGCACGCCAAGGGCCTGGCGGCGATCCGCGGCAGTGCCGCTGCCGACCGGGTGCTGGCTGAGGCCCACCCGGAGCGGGCGAAGATCGCGGTGCTGGCCATTCCGCAGCCGCTGGAAGCCGGTGAGGCGCTGGCCAAGCTGCGGGCGATCAACCCGGACCTGACCCTGCTGGCGCGCGCGCACAGCGATGCGGAAGTGAAGCATCTGCTGGAGCACGGCGCCGATGGCACGGTGATGGCCGAACGTGAGCTGGCGTATTCGCTGGCGGAGATGGTGATGTCCACGCCGCCGTACCGGAATCTGGGGCAGCACAGCATTCCGGTGGTGTGAGGGGTGTGCGTGCGGCAGGGCTTGCAGCCCTGCACCTGCCGAAACAACGGCAACGGCAAAAGCTGGCATTGCGTGGGATGGCGGGGTGGGTCCGG
>NZ_JAOCLC010000077.1:0-20440 GCF_029845105.1 Stenotrophomonas sp. GD03654
AAGCGGCGATCGAGCTTACATGGACGTACTTGCAGCGTCCCCCGCGCAGCCCATCCGCCCGGCCCAGCCCATGAAGCCGGTCGACTAACAGTCGACCCTACCAAGGGGTCGCCACGAGGGGCTCCGCCGTTGGCCGGACACCCCGCGACAAACCCGCGCACGTGCGCAATCCCGGCGAACGGCGGACAATGGAGACCTTGGCGGCCCGCCGCGCCGCCCCTCCCGCTTTCCGCTGCAAGGATTCCCCCATGGCCGCCCGCAAGTCCTCCGCCCCCCTGATCGAAGTCACCGCCCGTCCCGGCCAGCCGCTGGGCATGGCACCGGCCACCTTCCTGCGCGACTTCTGGCAGAAGCGCCCGCTGCTGATCCGCAACGCCTTCCCCAACTTCCAGACCCCGGTGCAGCCGGAAGACCTGGCCGGGCTGGCCTGCGAGGAAGGCGTGCTGGCACGCCTGATCGAGCACGACAAGACCCAGGATGGCTGGCGCGTACGTACCGGCCCGTTCCAGGAAGACGTGTTCCCCGCCCTGCCCGACCACGACTGGACCCTGCTGGTGCAGGACGTGGACAAGTGGGACCCGGATGTGCGCGCCCTGATCGAGCACTTCAGCTTCCTGCCGCGCTGGCGCATGGATGATGTGATGATCAGCTTCGCCGCTACCGGCGGCTCGGTCGGCGCCCATGTCGACCAGTACGACGTGTTCCTGCTGCAGGCCCACGGCCACCGCCGCTGGCAGATCGATGCCAGCGAATCGATCAAGGGCAAGCAGCCGCCGCTGGGCTTCCGCCCGGACGTGGAGCTGAAGCTGCTGAAGGTGTTCAAGCCGACCCACGACTGGGTGCTGGCGCCGGGCGACATGCTGTACCTGCCGCCGAACGTGCCGCACCACGGCGTGGCCGAAGATCCGTGCCTGACCTTCTCGTTCGGCATGCGCGCGCCGTCCTCGGCCGAGTTGATCAGCGATTACCTGGACACTCTGATTGCCGATGCCGACGAGAACATCCGCTACCAGGATGCCGACCTGAAGGTGCCGGCCGATCCGAACGAGATCGACACGGTGGCGATGGCACGCGTGATCACCGCGCTCAACGCCATCCGCATGAACGACCCGGACAAGCTGGGCGACTGGTTCGGCCGTTTCATCACTACCTACCGTGCAGCGGGCGAAGTGATGGCCCACCAGGCCGCGCCGGCCCCGGAGGAAGTGGTCCAGGCCCTGGCCTCGGGCCTGCTGCTGCAGCGCCACCCGTGGGCACGCCTGGCCTGGCGCCGGGCCAAGCGCGGCGCCAGCCTGTACGTCAGCGGCCAGGACTTCTCGCTGCCGGTGAAGGACGCCCAGCGTCTGGCCGGCGCCGAACAGCTCGATGCCACCGCCTATCGCGGCCTGTCCGACAAGGGCCGCACGGTGGTCCAGCAGCTGCTGGTCGGCGGTGTGTTCCAGCTGATCGACCCCAGCGAACTGTATGACGCCGAAGACGAGGATGACGGCGAGGACGCCGTGGTGCTCGGCGAAGTCGTCGAAGGCCGTGACCGCGTGGATGCGATCGACGCCGATGCGGTGTCCGACGATGTCCACTCCGTGACCGTGCACGACGACGGCATCGAGGTCATCGTCAACTTCGAGGATCACGACGAAGACGACAGCGACGACGGTCGCGCCTGAGCCTTGCCATGATCCGGGTCCAGCAGATCAGCCACGCCGACGCCCACGTCGCCATCCACGACGTGCGCCAACGCGTGTTCGTGCAGGAACAGGGCATCGCCGCCGAGCTGGAACGCGATGCGCTGGACCCGGTCAGTGCCCATGTGCTGGCGCTGGACAGTGACAACCAGCCGGTCGGCACCGGCCGACTGGCCCCGGACGGCCGCATCGGCCGCATGGCGGTGCTGGCCAGCCATCGCAGCCAGGGGGTCGGCGAGGCCCTGCTGGAGGCACTGGTCGAGGCCGGGCGCCGCCTCGGCCTGGCCGAACTGCACCTGCACGCCCAGCTGCCCGCCCGTGACTTCTATGCCCGCCAGGGCTTCCTGCCCGAGGGCGAGGTGTTCGAGGAGGCCGGCATCGGCCACCAGCAGATGCGTCGCCGGCTGGGCGCGGCCGGCGCCATCGACGGCCGCGCCGAGGCGGTGGCGATCACCACCGCCATCATCCACCGCGCCCGCCGCCAGCTGTGGCTGCACAGCCGCCAGCTGGACCCCGGCCTGCTTGACACACCGCCGGTGCAGGCCGCCCTGCGCCGCTTCGTCACCGCCCGCCACGACAAGCAGCTGCGGGTGATCGTGCACGATGCGGCTGCCGTTGCCTCTGCCAGGGCACCGCTGCTGGCGTTGGCCCAGCGCCTGCCAAGCGTGATCCAGTTCCGCGAGGTCACCGACCCGGTCGACCGTGCGTTGGCCTCGGCCTGCCTGCTCAACGATGCGGGCGACTTCTACTTTCGTCTGATCGGGCATCGCCTCGACGGCGAGGCCGGCATCGCGCTGCCGGCACGTTCGCAGCCGTTCGAGCAGCAATTGCAGCGTGTCTGGGACCGTTCGCGCGATTGCAGCGAACTGCGCGCGCTCGGCATCTGAGCGCGGGCCACCGCGCCAACCTGTCTGGAAGCGGCACCGGGGGACGCGCGATGCCTCTGGTGGTGCCCCTTCGTGTCCGGTTGGGGGTACAATTTGGCTGTTTGAACGCGCCCGTGCATGGCTATTCATCTTCGTGCCGGGTCCTTCTGAAGCCATACCCCACAAAGCGAATCAACACCCTCCATCGTGGACAATCAACTGAAGCAGTTTGCGCAATCTTCGCAACTCGCCGGCGGCAACGCCTCCTATGTCGAGGACCTGTACGAGCAGTACCTGGTCTCCCCGGATAGTGTCGATCCCAAATGGAAAACCTACTTCGACGGCTTCAAGGGCCGTGAAGCAGGTGACATTCCGCACTCGGCCGTCATCTCCCACATTGCGGACGCGGCCAAGGATGCGCTGAAGGCCGGTACCGGTAACGGTGCAGGCGACGAGCGCGAGCGCAATGTCGGTCGTCTGATCACCGCCTACCGTTCGCGCGGCCACCTGGACGCCCGCCTCGATCCGCTGGGCCTGGCCGCACCGGTCAACACCCCGGACCTGGGCCTGCCGTTCCACAGCCTGTCCGATGCCGACCTCAACAGCGAGTTCAGCACCGGCGGCGTCGGCGGCCAGCCGCGCATGAAGCTGCGCGACCTGCTGGCGCGCCTGAAGGCGACCTACACCGGCTCGATCGGTGCGGAGTTCATGCACATCTCCGAGGTCGAACAGCGCCAGTGGATCTACAAGAAGCTGGAAGCGGCCGGTGGCAACTACCAGCTGGACGCTGACACCCAGCGTCGCACCCTGGAGCGCCTGACCGCGGCCGAAGGCCTGGAGCGCTACCTGCACACCAAGTACGTCGGCCAGAAGCGCTTCTCGCTGGAAGGCGGCGACTCGCTGATCCCGATGATGGACACCATCATCCGCAGCGCCGGCAAGGATGGCGTCAAGGACGTGGTGATCGGCATGGCCCATCGCGGCCGCCTGAACGTGCTGGTCAACACCCTGGGCAAGAACCCGCGCAAGCTGTTCGACGAGTTCGAAGGCAAGTTCGAGCACGACGAACACGCCTCGGCCGGTGACGTGAAGTACCACATGGGCTTCTCCGCCGACGTCGCCACCGAGGGCGGCCCGGTGCACCTGGCGCTGGCGTTCAACCCGTCGCACCTGGAAATCGCCGACCCGGTCGTGGCCGGTTCCGTGCGTTCGCGCCAGGAGCGCCGCAAGGACACCGCACGCAAGCAGGTCATGCCCATCCTGATCCACGGCGACGCGGCCTTCTCCGGCCAGGGCGTGGTCATGGAACTGTTCCAGATGTCGCAGGCCCGCGGCTTTGCCGTCGGCGGCACCGTGCACATCGTGGTCAACAACCAGGTCGGCTTCACCACCTCCAACCCGCTGGATACGCGTTCCACGCGCTATGCCACCGACGTGGCGAAGATGATCGCCGCCCCGGTGCTGCACGTGAACGGCGATGATCCGGAAGCGGTGGTGTTCGCCGCGCAGCTGGCCTTCGAGTTCCGCCAGAAGTTCGCCAAGGACGTGGTCATCGACCTGATGTGCTACCGCCGTTGGGGCCACAACGAGGCCGACGAGCCGGCGATCACCCAGCCGCTGATGTACCAGGTGATCCGCAAGCATGCCACCACCCGCGAAATGTACGCCGAGCAGCTGGAAAAGGCGGGCGTGATTGCCGCCGGTGCCGGCAAGGCGATGGTCGATGCCTACCGCGAGAAGCTGGACGCCGGTGAAGTGACCACCGAGCTGGCCAAGGTCGAGAAGACTCCGCCGACCAGCCCGCTGTTCGTCGATTGGCCGAAGCTGCTGGAAGGCAAGCTGTCCGACCCGGTCTCGACCAAGGTCGAGAAGAACAGGCTGGTCGAGCTGGCCAAGCTGATCAACACCATCCCGGAAGAAGTGCAGCTGCACTCGCGCGTGGCCAAGGTCTACGACGACCGCCGCAAGATGGCCGCCGGCGAGATCCCGGGCGACTGGGGCTTTGCCGAGAACCTGGCCTACGCCACCCTGCTCGACGAAGGCAATGCACTGCGCCTGGTCGGCCAGGACGTGGGCCGCGGTACGTTCACCCACCGCCACGCGATCCTGCACGACCAGAAGACCGACAACTACTACATGCCGCTGCGGCAGCTGGTGGATTCGCCGGAGAAGGCCACCGTCATCGATTCGCTGCTGAGCGAAGAAGCGGTGATGGCCTATGAGTACGGCTTCTCCACCACCGATCCGAACACGCTGTGCATCTGGGAAGGCCAGTTCGGCGACTTCGCCAACGGTGCCCAGGTCGTCATCGACCAGTTCATCGCCGCCGGCGAAGCCAAGTGGGGCCGCATCTCCGGCCTGACCCTGCTGCTGCCGCATGGCTATGAAGGGCAAGGCCCGGAACACAGCTCGGCGCGCCTGGAGCGCTTCCTGCAGCTGTGCGCGCTGGAGAACATGCTGGTGGTGGTGCCGTCGACCCCGGCGCAGGCCTTCCACATGCTGCGTCGCCAGCAGCACCTGACCACCCGCAAGCCGCTGGTGGTGATGTCGCCGAAGTCGCTGCTGCGCCACAAGCTGGCCGTGTCGACCCTGGACGAGCTGGCCAACGGCGAGTTCCAGCACCTGATCGGCGACGCCAATGCGGACGCCAAGAAGGTCAAGCGCGTGGTGCTGTGCTCGGGCAAGGTCTACTACGACCTGCTGGAAGACCAGACCAAGCGTGGCCAGGACGACGTGGCGATCATCCGCGTGGAGCAGCTGTACCCGTTCCCGCGTGCGCTGCTGGCTGCCGAACTGAAGAAGTACGGCAAGGCCACCGACGTGGTGTGGACGCAGGAAGAACCGCAGAACCAGGGGGCGTGGTACCAGATCCGCCACCACCTGCAGTTCTGCCTGGCCGATGGCCAGAACCTGCACTACGCCGGTCGCGCACGCTCGGCTTCGCCGGCTGCCGGTCACATGGCTGACCACGTCCGCGAACAGCAGCAGCTGGTCGCCGACGCACTGGTCAACCCGTTCAACGACACGTTCGCTGAATAATCCTCCCCCTATTTAGAAGACAAACCAGGAAGCTCCCGCAATGGCCACCGAAGTCAAAGCCCCGGTACTGCCCGAATCCGTCGCCGACGGCACCATCGCCACCTGGCACAAGAAGGTGGGCGACGCCGTCAAGCGCGACGAAAACCTGCTTGACCTGGAAACCGACAAGGTCGTCCTGGAAGTGCCGTCGCCGGTCGACGGCGTGCTCAAGGAGATCAAGTTCAAGGAAGGCGATACCGTGACCTCCAGCCAGGTCGTGGCGATCATCGAAGAAGGCGCCGTGGCTGCTGCCCCGGCCCCGGCCGCTGAAGAGAAGAAGGCTGAAGCCGCACCGGCCGCCGCTGCTCCGGCCGCTGCCGCCGCTCCGGCTCCGGCTGCCAAGTCGGCCGCCGACACCCTGCCGCCGGGCGCCCGCTTCACCGCCATCACCGAAGGCGTGAACCCGGCCGACGTCGACGGCACCGGCCGTCGCGGCGCAGTGACCAAGGAAGACATCGTCAACTTCGCCCGCAACGGCGGCGCCGGCAAGGCCGGTGGCGCACGTCCGGAAGAACGCGTGCCGATGACCCGCATCCGCAAGCGCATCGCCGAGCGCCTGATGGAGTCGAAGAACTCCACCGCCATGCTGACCACCTTCAACGAAGTCGACCTGTCCAAGGTCTCGGCTGCGCGCAAGGAGCTGCAGGACGAGTTCGTCAAGGCACACGGCATCAAGCTGGGCTTCATGAGCTTCTTCGTGAAGGCCGCTGCCAACGCGCTGCAGCGCTTCCCGCTGGTCAACGCCTCGATCGACGGCGACGACATCATCTACCACGGCTACTCGGACATCTCGATCGCCGTCTCGACCGAGAAGGGCCTGGTCACGCCGGTGCTGCGCAACGTCGAGCGCATGTCGTTCGCCGACATCGAGAAGACCATCGCCGACTACGCCAAGAAGGCCCGTGACGGCAAGCTGAGCCTGGAAGAACTGCAGGGCGGTACCTTCACCGTGACCAACGGCGGCACCTTCGGTTCGCTGCTGTCGACCCCGATCATCAACCCGCCGCAGAGCGCCATCCTGGGCATGCACGCCATCAAGGAGCGTCCGATCGCCCAGAACGGCCAGGTCGTGATCGCGCCGATGATGTACCTGGCGCTGTCGTACGACCACCGCATCATCGACGGCAAGGACTCGGTGCAGTTCCTGGTGGACATCAAGAACCAGCTGGAAAACCCGGGCCGCATGCTGTTCGGCCTGTAAGAAACCTCCCGCCCCTCCGCGCCTGCGCGGAGGGGTTCTGGTAATGCATCAAGGAATAATTCAATGGCTGAACAATTCGACGTCGTCGTCATCGGTGCCGGCCCGGCCGGTTACCACGCTGCCATCCGCGCGGCCCAGCTGGGCCTGAAGACCGCCTGCATCGACGCAGCGCTGGGCAAGGACGGCAAGCCGGCCCTCGGCGGCACCTGCCTGCGCGTGGGCTGCATCCCGTCCAAGGCGCTGCTGGATTCCTCGCGCCAGTTCTGGAACATGGGCCACATCTTTGGCGACCACGGCATCAGCTTCAAGGATGCCAAGATCGACGTCGAGGCGATGATTGGCCGCAAGGACAAGATCGTCAAGCAGTTCACCGGCGGCATCGGCATGCTGTTCAAGGCCAACAAGGTCGCCGCCTACTACGGCTTCGGCGAACTGCAGCCGGGCAACGTGGTCAAGGTCACCCAGCATGACGGTTCCATCGTCGAGCTGAAGGGTACCAACGTCATCATTGCGGCCGGTTCGGACTCGATCGAACTGCCGTTCGCCAAGTTCGACGGCGAGACCATCGTCGACAACGTCGGCGGCCTGGACTTCACCGAAGTGCCGAACCGCCTGGCGGTGATCGGCGCCGGCGTGATCGGCCTGGAACTGGGCAGCGTGTGGAAGCGCCTGGGCGCTGAAGTCACCATCCTGGAAGCACTGCCGGAGTTCCTGGCCGTGGCCGACGCCGAAGTGGCCAAGACCGCTGCCAAGGAATTCAAGAAGCAGGGCCTGGACATCCGTCTCGGTGCCAAGGTCTCCAAGACCGAGATCACCGGCAAGGGCAAGAAGAAGGAAGTCGTTGTCACCTACACCGACAGCGAAGGCGAAAAGACCCTGACCGTGGACAAGCTGCTGGTGGCCGTCGGCCGTCGCGCCGCCACCAAGGGCCTGCTGGCGGAAGGCACCGGCGTCAAGATCAACGAGCGTGGCCAGATCGAAGTCGACGCGCACTGCCACACCGGCGTCAATGGCGTGTGGGCGGTCGGCGACTGCGTGCGCGGCCCGATGCTGGCGCACAAGGGCTTCGAGGAAGGCATCGCGGTGGCTGAGCTGATCGCCGGCCTGCCGGGCCACGTCAACTTCGACACCATTCCGTGGGTCATCTACACCGAGCCGGAACTGGCATGGGTCGGCAAGACCGAAGCCCAGCTTAAGGCCGAAGGCATTCCGTACAAGGCCGGCAGCTTCCCGTTCGCCGCCAACGGCCGTGCCGTGGCGATGATTGAACCGGCAGGCTTCGTGAAGATCCTGGCCCATGCCGAAACCGATCGCATCCTCGGCATGCACCTGGTCGGCGCCAACGTCTCCGAACTGGTGCACGAAGGCGTGCTGACCATGGAGTTCAGTGGCTCGGCCGATGACCTGGCCCGCATCTGCCACGCCCACCCGTCGCTGTCGGAAGTGATCCACGACGCGGCAATGGCAGTCAGCAAGCGCGCCATCCACAAGGCGAACTGATCGGCATCCGGGTAGGTGCCGACCGCTGGTCGGCACGCGCCTGTAAACGAAAAACCCCGCCTCGGCGGGGTTTTTTGTTGCCCATTTTCGTTTAGAGCCAAGCCCACGCTCGGCTCTACACCTTGGCAGCCGGCTTCTTCGGCGGATCGTCGCAGATGCGGTGTTGCACTACGGCCTCACCAATCTTCCATTCCTTCACCACCTTGCAGCGCTCCTTGGCTTTCGGCACAGAAACCGCTGCAGCATTCGCCTCGTCAGCCGCAGCGGTCTGCTGGCGCTCCAGCCACACCGATGGCGGTGCTGGAGGTGAAGCCACGACGGGCGCAGCGATCAGTGCCAGAGCGGTCAACAGCATGACCCTCATGCGGCAACCGGCCCGCCGCCGAGCAACCGTGCCGGCAGCATGAACAGCGCACGCAGGAAGGCAAACAGCGCCGAGAAGGTGATGCCGACCAGACGGAACGGCAGGCTCAGCAGCCACACGAACGGCCAGGCGATCAGGGCGAGGATCGCCAGCGGCCAGCACAGCACGAACAGCAGGCACCACACACCGAGCGCGAACAGGGTCTTCATCACGGTCTCCTTGTGGCGGCACCCTGCCGCCTGCGGACACCTTGGCGCCCCGCCCCACCGCCGGCAAACGGTTTGCGACGAAACCGGGCTGGGGGCGATGAAACCGATCCAGCGCTGTTGTAGAGCCGAGCCCGCGCTCGGCTGCTCATGGGAATGTGCGGACCAACGGTCCGCGCCCACCGGAGGCAGAGAGCAGCCGAGCGTGGGCTCGGCTCTACAAGAGCTGCACCGCGCCCGGGCGGCCATGGGCCACCTGGAAGCGCGCCGCGGTGCGCACTGCGGCATCCGCGCGCAGCACGCTGTCGGCGAAGCGCAGTTCGGCATCCACGGCCTGCCGGTTCAGCTGCAGCTTCCACCAGCCGCGGCGGTCGCCGTCGAAGTAGCGGATATGCGGATTCTGCGGAATCGACGGACCGTAGTACGGACCGTACGGTGTGTCGTCGCCGCCACTGCTGATCGCCGGGGCGATGAATTCGGTGGCCACGATCGGCGCGCGGGCCGCGTCGAAATCCAGCTTCAGGTCGTTGACGAAAGTGGAATGCCAGTCACCGCCGAGCACGATAGCATTGCCCCGCCCGCCCGCCTGCAAGGCCTGCAGCAGCCGGTTGCGTGCGGCGGGATAGCCATCCCAGGCATCGTTCCAGAAGCGCTCGCGTGGCGTGCCACCGTCCAGCCGCAGCTGCGCCATCAGCAGCTGCTGCACCACCACGTTCCAGCGCGTGCCCTGCGCGGCGGCCATCGACTGCGCGAACCACGCCTCCTGGCCCGTACCGAGCATGCTCTTGCGCGGATCCAGGGCCGCTTCGCAGCGCGGTGACTCGCCTACACCACAGGGATTGGCCGGGCGGAACTGGCGGCAGTCCAGCAGCGTCAGCTGCGCCAGATCGCCATAGCGCAGCCGCCGGTGTACACGCAGGCCGCCATTGCCAGCAGGCGTGCTGCGCATCGGCAGATGTTCGTAGAACGCACGGTAGGCAGCCGCGCGCCGCAC
Source organism: Stenotrophomonas sp. GD03654 (assembly GCF_029845105.1). Classification (NCBI taxonomy): domain Bacteria; kingdom Pseudomonadati; phylum Pseudomonadota; class Gammaproteobacteria; order Lysobacterales; family Lysobacteraceae; genus Stenotrophomonas; species Stenotrophomonas sp. GD03654. Next base: position 9,892 of record NZ_JAOCLC010000077.1, read on the forward strand.
GATGAAGTCTTCGGCCGAGACGCCGGGCTTCTCAGGATGGATGCCGGAGTAATCGTTCTGCACCTCGTGGTCGTCCCAGATCACTGCGAACGCGTGTGCGGCGTGCGCGGCCTGCAGGTCGGGATCGAGTTTGTACAGCGCGTACTGGTCACGGTAGCGCTCCAGGCTGACGGTCTCGCCACTGAAGCGTTCCGCATCCAGCGTGCTGCCACGCGCGTTCTGCAGCGGGCTGTATTCGTACAGGTAGTCGCCGGCATGCAGCACCAGGTCGACGTCACTCTGCGCGATGTCGCGCAGCACCGGGTAGTAGCCGCTGTTCCAGGCCTGGCAGGTACACAGCGCCAGCCGCAGCTGCTGCAGTTGCGTGTCCAGCAGCGGCGCGGTACGGAAATGGCCGACCGCGCTTTCCTCATCGCCATCGCAGGCGAAGCGGTAATAGTAATCGCGGCCGGGACGCAGGCCGTTGACCTCCACGTGTACCGAATGGGCCAGCTCCGGCACAGCGGCAGCGACACCCCGTTGCACCAGCCGGCGCATGCCGGGGTCTTCGGCCACGAACCAGCGCACGGGCACCGCCCGCGACGGCATGCCGCCGCCGTTGAGCGGGTCCGGCGCCAGCCGCGTCCACAACACTGCCCCCTGCGGATCCGGATCACCGGCGGCGACTCCGAGGGTGAACGGATCACGCCCCAGCCGCGGCCGTGGGCCGGCCGTGGCCAGCCCCGGCATCGCCGCCAGTGCGATCGCCGCCCCCGCGCCCTGCCACGCCATGCGCAACAGGCGACGACGGCTTTCCGGATCGACAGGCCCGCGCATCAGAAGTGCACGGTGGCGGTGGCCATCACCTGCCGCGGCGCGCCGACCTGCATGGTCGCCAAGCTGCGGGTCGGGTCGGCGGCGTAGGTGCCGTTGGTGTTGATCGAAGACAGGTAACGCTTGTCGGTCAGGTTGGTCAGGTTAAGCGCCACGGTCAGGTTCTGTGCCGGGCCGAGCGTGCCGAAGTCATAGGCCACCGACGCATTGACCAGCCAGTAGCTCGGCACCGACACATCGTTGGTATAGGTCACGTAACGCTTGCCGACATGGTTGGCGGCCAGTCGCAGGTCCCACGGGCCCGGGGTCCAGGCCAGGGTGCTGGCGAACATCCACTCCGGTGTGTCGACGGTCGTCTTGCCGCGGGTCGGCACCACGCCGTTGTTCACGTAGTCGTTGTCGTAGGTACTGTCATTCCACGACAGCGCATTGGACCAGGTCAGGTCCTGCATCGGCTTCAACTGCAGGGTCGCCTCGGCACCGCGGCTGGTCACCGAACCGACGTTGGAGAACAGCGCCGGGCAACCGAGGATGCCCACGCACTGCGCGATGGCCAGCAGGCGGTTGTCGAACTTCACGTCATACACCGCCACCGAGGCTTCATAGCCCTGGCCGTAGCCGCGCCAGCCCAGTTCGAGGGTGCGCGACTGTTCCGGCTTCAGGCTCTTCGCGCTGGCATCGAACGCGGCCTGCGGCACGTTGAACGGACTGCCCACGCCCAGCGCGTACGCGGCCACGTTCTTGGCGAACGAACCGAAGATCTCGTTGCCTTCGTTGAGCTTGAAGTTGAAGCCGGCCTGCGGCAGCAGGCCCTTCTTCGAGGTCAGGCTGCTGTTGTTGGCATAGCTGCCCAGCGGCGTGCGCACGCTGGTGCGGGTGTGCGGCGACTTGGCGCCGATGTCGATGGTCAGGCGGTCATCGAACAGGCGGAAGCGGTCCTGCACGTAGAACTGGCGGGTGATGGTGGTGTAGCGCTGGTGCCACACGCGCTGATCCGGGTTGCGCAGGAAGAAGTCGTCGGTGATCGGGCCGTCGATGTAGTAGAAGTTGCGCTGCACGCTGTGGCCGTTGTCCTCGTACCAGAGGCCGGCTTCCAGTTCGTGGCCACCGACGTTCCAGGTGAACGCCGAGGTCACACCGGTGCGGTCGATCGCATACTCGGTGGTGCGGATCGAGATCGGAATCTCGCGGCTGGTGCCCGGGTTGGACGGATTGGACGGGCTGAACCAGTGACCCTGGCCGCGGTTGCTGTGGTTGTAGACATTCACCTTCAACCGCATCGAATCGTTCAGGCCGAAATCGCCGGCGATGCTGGACAGGTCGTCATTGCGCAGGCCGTGGCCGGAGTAGTACGCATCCCACGGGCTGTTGACGCCACCCGTGTACTTTCCGCGTGCCGCGGCAACCGCGCGTTCCCAGTCCGGCGCGTAGTTGTCCCAGTCCCAGCCGAGGCGATCGATCATCTCCAGCGACAGGTCCTGGTAATCGGCCTCGACGCGGCGCGAGCCGTTGAACAGCGCGGTGATCCTGCTGTCCGTTCCGAAGTTGTAGGTGGCCTTGCCGTTGAACTGCTTCAGCTCCTGCGAGCCCTTGCCCTTCCACTTGTCACCTTCCGAGTACGCGCCGGACAGGTAGGCCGCAAAGCCCTGGTGGTCGCCGGTGTCGAGGCGCGCATAGCTGCGGCGCGCATTGTCGCTGCCGAAGCCCTGTGCCAGAACCACGCCGTATTCAGTGGACGGATCGATCGAGTAGAACTGGAACACGCCGCCAAGGTTGCTGGTGGACGGCGTACCCAGCGCGCCAATGCCGGTGGAGACCTCCGCACCGCCCAGGTTCTCACTGATCACCGCGCGGCTGATGTGCAGGCCGTTGCTGTTGCCGTAGGCCATGTTGCCCAGCGGGATGCCATCAAGGGTGTAGCCCAGGCGGTTCTGGTTGAAGCCACGCAGGCTGATGGTGGTGGACCATTCGTAGGCGCCGGTGGCATCGGCCGATTCGAAATGCACGCCCGGCTTGGTCGCCAGCAGCTTCAGCGGATTGGCACCCGGCGGCAGCACCTTCATGTCCTCGGCGGTCACGCGCTGCACCTGGCGGGCTTCGCCGCGGCCGATCACCGAGATCGAATCGAGCGTGGTGGCCGACGGTGTGTCCATGGCGGGGGCGGTTTCAGCGACAGCCAGCGACGGCAGCGAAGCACAGACCAGCAGGGCCAGCAGATTGCGGCGGAGCGGAGCGTGGGACGGCATGGGGGCGGATTCCTCGGGCACGCTGGACGCCGAAGGGCGGCGTCGAAGGGCAGCAGCGGCGGAATCGTAGAAGCGTCGCGTTACATGTCATTTACACGCCACATACGGAAGATTGGCGTTTTGAATGGTTTGCCGGCCGTGGGGCGGTTGCCGGCCAGCGGCCGGCACTACGGTTATTCGAATGAACCGACCGAATCGTGGGCCAGGTTGTCGAAGCGGGTGTATTCGCCGAAGAACTTCAGCTTGCACGAGCCGGTCGGGCCACCACGGTGCTTGCCGATGATGATCTCGGCCAGGCCCTTGTCCGGCGAGTTTTCCTTGTTGTAGTAATCATCGCGGTAGATGAAGACGATCATGTCCGCGTCCTGCTCGATTGCGCCCGATTCGCGAAGGTCGGCCATCACCGGACGCTTGTCGGTACGTGTTTCCAGCGAGCGGTTGAGCTGCGACAGCGCGATCACCGGCACGTGCAGTTCCTTGGCCAGGCCCTTCAGCGAACGCGAGATCTCCGAGATTTCGGTCGCGCGGTTCTCGCTGTTGCCCGGCACGCTCATCAGCTGCAGGTAGTCGATCACCACCAGGCCCAGGTCATGCTCGCGCTTGAGCCGGCGGCACTTGGAACGCAGCACTTCCGGCGACACGCCGGGCGTGTCGTCGATGAAGATCTTGGTTTCCTTCAGCATCTTGATCGCGCTGGTGACGCGGCTCCAGTCCTCGTCTTCCAGCTGGCCGGTACGCAGGCGCTGCGCGTTGATGCGGCCGTTGGAGGAAATCAGGCGCATCGCCAGCTGCGATGCCGACATTTCCATCGAGAACACCGCCACGCCCTTCTTCGACTTGATCGCCGCGTACTCGGCGATGTTCAGTGCGAAGGTGGTCTTGCCCATGGCCGGGCGCGCGGCAAGGATGATCAGGTCGGTCGGCTGCAGGCCGGAGGTCATCGCATCGAAATCGTTGTAGCCGGTCGGCAGGCCGGTGATGTTGCCGCCGTTCTCGAAGCGGCTGCGCAGCTCTTCGAAGGCATCCTTCAGGGCACCGGGCATCGCCACGAAATCGGTACGGCCGCGTGCGCCCTGTTCGGCGATGGCGAACACGCTCTTTTCCGCCGACGCCAGCAGCTCGCTGCTCTCACGGCCCTCGGGCTGGAAACCATCGTTGACGATGTCGGTGCCCACCTGGATCAGCTGCCGCAGCACCGCCTTGTCACGCACGATCTCGGCGTAGGCCACGATGTTGGCTGCCGACGGCGTGGTACTGGCCAGCTCGATCAGATAGGCACCATCGCCCACCAGTTCCATCTTGCCCTGCGATTCGAACCACTCGCCCAGGGTCACCGCATCGAACGGCCGCTCGCGCTCGGACAGCTCGCGGATCGCGCGATAGATCATCTGATGGTCGCGACGGTAGAAATCACCTTCGGTCAGCTGGTCGTTGACCCGGTCGTAGGCCTCCGGGGCCAGCATCAGGCCACCCAGCACCGCCTGCTCGGCTTCCACCGAATGTGGCGGTACCCGCAACTGGTCGATGCGCGACTCGTCGCGATCGCGATCGAAGCCATCACCGCGCTCTCTGCGGTTGGAACGGAAGCCGGGGCGAGCGGACATGCTGCGGTGTTTCCTGCAAAAGTGGGCCGGACGAGTGTAGGCATGCGCCGACCCCGGCGGCGATGGACAAGCCTGTGGATAAGCCGTGGAGAAACGGGGGATATCCGCCGGTGCCTGGCCAGATTGGCGTGGGGGCGTCGCACTGCCTGCGACGGGCGCCGTTGCGGCACCCGAGCGGGCATTATCGCAGATGGGGGTGGCAACCGCTGGCGTCAATCGCCCTTGACGTGAACCGCGATCAGCGCCAGGAAGCGGTCCACATAGCCCTGCAGGAATTTCTGCGTGCCTTCGTTGTGGATCGTGCCATCGGCATCGATCAGGCCGTCCTTGAAATGAATGAACGCCTCGGGCTGGCCGAGCACGTGCATGTCCAGGAAGGCCAGGCTGTTGCGCAGGTGCTGCTGGGCCACGGCGGTGCCGATCTGGCCGATGGAGGCGCCGATCACCGCCGCGGGCTTGCCGGCAAACGCACTGTCGCCATACGGACGCGAGCCGATATCGATGGCGTTCTTCAGCACGCCCGGCACCGACCGGTTGTATTCGGGGGTCACAAACAGCACCGCGTCGGCGGCGCGCACCTGATCCTTCAGCCGGGTGCCCTGCGGCGGGTACTGGCCATCGAAATCCTGGTCGTAGAGCGGCAGATCACCGATCTGCACGTACTGGAAGCGTGCACGGTCGCCGGCGATCTTCTCCAGCGCGTGGGCCAGCCTGCGGTTGCAGGACTCCTTGCGCAGGCTGCCGACGAACACGGCGATGGTGGGGACGGACATCGGGACATTCTCCTCATGGTGCGGGAGACCCAGCCTAGTCGCCGGGCCCTTGCAGACCGGTGAAGATCAGCCGCCCGTCACGCCCGCACGCACCTGCCGCCAATGTGCCTGCCAGGCCTGGAACATCAGCACGTTCCACAGATGGGTATGCCACTTGCGCTGGCCGCCGAGGAACTGCTGCCACAGCGGCTGTACCGCAGCCGCCGACAGCACGCCCTCCCGCTCCAGCCGCGCCGGCTGCAGCAGGTCTTCGGCCCATGGCCGCAGGTCTCCCTTCAGCCAGTCACTGACCGGCGCGCCGAAGCCACGCTTGGGCCGGTGCACCATCGACTGCGGCACATAACGGCCCAGCACGCGCTTGAGCAGCACCTTGCTGGTGGTTTCACTGCGCTTGAAGCCCAGCGGCAGCGACCAGGCGAACTCGGCCACGCGTGAATCCAGCAGCGGCGCACGTGCTTCCAGGCTGACCGCCATCGAGGTGCGGTCGACCTTGCACAACAGGTCATCCGGAAGGTAGGTCACGTAATCGGCCAGCATCATCGCGTCGGCCGGTGTGCCGGCACCGTGCAACGGGTCGGCCAGGTCATAGAAGCTGCCCGCGGCCTGCGCCCCGGGCACTGCCGCCGCCGGGTCGCGCCAGCGCGAGATGCGGTTGCGGTACACGTCGCCGATGCCACGCGCGCCGGACTCGGCCAACAGCGCGGCCAGGCCGCCGGTACGCGAGGCCTCGCCCTGCTGCTGGGAGCGTGCGCCCATCCAGCGCCGCAGCGGCCCCGGCACACGGCCCAGCATCTGCCAGTTGCGCAGCGCGCGCACATAGCGGGTATAGCCGAAGAACAGCTCGTCGCCACCATCGCCGGACAGCGCGACGGTCACGCCCTGCCGCGCCAGGCGGGCGACCAGTGCGGTCGGCACCTGCGAGGCATCGGCGAAGGGTTCGTCGAACATTGCCGGCAACTGCGGCACCACCGCCAATGCATCGGCACCGCTGACGTAGAGTTCGGTGTGGTCACAGCCCAGATGCGCAGCCAGTTCCCTGGCCAACGGCGCCTCGTCGTGGCCCGAACCGGTGAAGCCGATACTGAAGCTGTGCACCGGCTGTCCGCTCTGTGCCTGCATCAGCGCGGCCACCAGCGACGAATCGGTGCCACCTGACAGGAACACGCCCACCGGCACGTCGGCCACCATGCGCAGCGCCACCGCGTCCCGCAACAGCCCGTCCAGCTGCTCCTCGGCTTCCTCGATGCGCCCCTGGAACGGCGCGGCCAACGCCGCCTGCATGCGTGCACGCGCATCCCAGTAGGGGCGCTGCGCCTGTTCCGGGCGGTGCGCCGATGCACCCGCCGCTACGGCTTCGGCATCCAGTCGCAGCACGCGGCCCGGCATCAGCTTGTAGCAGCGCTGGTGGATGCTGTGCGGGGCCGGAATGTAGTCCAACCGCAGCAACAGGGTCAGTGCATCGCGGTCGATGTCGTTGTCGAAGGCCGGGTGCTGCCACAGCGCCTTCAGCTCGGAACCGAACACCAGAGTGTCACCGGCCCAGCCGTAGTACAGCGGCTTCTTGCCGACGCGATCACGGGCCAGCCACAGGCACTGCTCCTGGCGGTCCCACAGCGCGATGGCAAACATGCCGTTGCAGCGCTGCAGGGTGTCCTCGATGCCCCATTGCAGGATCGCTGCCAGCAGCACCTCGGTATCGGAGTGGCCACGGAAGGTGTGCCCCAGCGGCTCCAGTTCGGCACGCAGGGCGGCGAAGTTGTAGACCTCGCCGTTGTAGGCCATCACGTAGCGACCATCGGACGAGGCCATCGGCTGGTGGCCCAGCGGCGACAGGTCGAGAATGCTCAGCCGGCGGTGCGCCAGCGCGATGCCTGCCCCGGCATCGACCCAGCTGCCGCCATCATCCGGCCCGCGGTGGTGCAGCGCCTCGCCCATGGCCAGGACCTGCGCCTGCAGCACCTCGGCCGACGCCACAGGCGCCGGCAACAACATTCCCGCCAATCCACACATGCATCAAGGTTCCTGCGCCAGTTCAAGGGCGGCGCCAATCACCGCATTGTCGCTTGGAAGCCCGAACATTGCTGCCCCCGCCAGCGGGGTATAGGTATCGGCACCGCAGACCCTGCGCAGCGGCAGATGGCCGAAACCGGCCTCGACCAGTGCGGTCACCACGCCCTCGCCCACCCCGCCACTGTGGCGACCCTCGTCCAGCACCAACACGCGCCGTGCACTGGCCGCCTGGCTGGCGATGAAGCCTGCATCCAGTGGCACCAGCCAGCGCAGGTCGACCACCCGCACCTGCCAGCCCAGCTGCTGCTCGATCGCCCGCGCCGCGCGCAGCGCCATCGGCACGCCGTTGCCATAGGTGTAGACCACCAGGTCGCCTGCCTCCGGCGCATAGACCCGCCCCTCGCCCGGTACCAGCGCCTGGCCCTGGGCCGGGTAGTCGAACAGCCACTGGCCATCGCCCGGCTCATGCAGGTCCTTGCTCATGTACAGCGCGATCGGCTCCAGGAACACCGCCACACGTCCATCCACCCGGGCCAGCGCCGCCAGCGTGCGCAGCATCATCACCGCATCGTCGCCACGCGACGGGCAACCGACCACCAGGCCGGGAATGTCGCGCAGCGCCGTGATCGAATTATCGTTGTGGAAGTGGCCGCCGAAGCCCTTCTGGTAACCCAGCCCGGCCACCCGCACCAGCATCGGGTTGCGGTACTGGTCGTTGGAGAAGAACTGCAGTGAACAGGCTTCGCCACGCAGCTGGTCGATGGCGTTGTGCAGGTAGGCCAGGTACTGGATCTCCGGAATCGGCAACATGCCCATGTTGGCCAGGCCCTGCGCCATGCCCAGGATCATGGTTTCGTCCAACAGGGTGTTGAACACCCGGCGTGGGCCGAAGCGGCGCAGCAGATCCTTGGTGACGGTGTAGACACCGCCCTTCTGCGCCACATCCTCACCGAACAGCAGGCTCTGCGGATACTTGGCCAGCAGCTCCTGCAGGCCGTGGTTGATCTGGATGGCCAGGTGCCGGGGTGCCTGCCGCTCCGGCAACGCGTCCGCACCGCCGTATACGGCTTCGCGTACTTCGGTCGGTGCCTCACGCTGCGCTTCGGCCTGCACCGCCGTTGGCGTGTACGGCGCCAGCGGCGCCATCACTTCCTGCAGCGACTGCAGCGTCGGGCGGCCTTCGGCGTCGGCAGCCGCCGCCATGCAGCGCGCGCGCATCGTTTCGTAGGCCACTTCGATGGCGGCCGCATCCATCCAGCCCGATTCCATCGCGATCTGCGCCGAGCGCAGCAGCGGATCCTGCGCCTCGGCCGCGCACAGCTCCGGCAGCGCGCGCCATTCCACTTCAAAGTCGGTGCCGGCGTGGCCCATCAGGCGCGTGGTACGCAGATGCAGGAAGGTCGGCCGCCGCGTGCGCCTGCAGTGGTCCACCGCGGCCTGCACCTGGGCGTGCCCGGTGGCCAGGTCCAGCCCATCGGCGAAGAAATAGTCGAGCCCCGGCTGGCGGCTGAAGCGCTCGGCAATCCAGCCTTCCGGCGTCTTCACCGAAATGCCCAGCCCGTTGTCCTCGCAGACGAACAGGACCGGCGCCGGCAGCTTCTGGTAGGCCGACCACATCGCGGTATTGAACGCGGTCTGCGCGGTGGCATGGTTGGCCGAGGCATCCCCGAACGAGCACAGCACGATACTGTCGGCGGGAATCGGCAGCACCTGCCCCAGCCGCTTGCCACTCTCGATGGCCAGCGCGGTGCCCAGCGCCTTCGGCAGGTGCGAAGCAATCGTCGAGGTCTGCGGCAGCACCCACAATGGCTTGCTGCCCCACACCTTGTGGCGGCCACCACTGGCCGGATCATCCGCGCTGGCGGCGAAGGACAGTGCGGCATCGCGCAGCGGATCGATGCCCGGCACCTGGCGCGAACGCTCGGCCATGAATGCACCGGAGCGATAGTGCAGGAACGCTGGATCGGTATGCCGGCAGGCCCGCGCCAGCAGCGCGTTGCCTTCGTGGCCGGAGGAACCGATGGTGTAGAAGACCTTGTTCTGCACGCGCAGCACGCGTGCCATCAGGTCCAGCTGGCGGCTGGCCAGCTGCGACTCGAACAGTTCACCGAAAGCAGCGGCGGTGAGCGTGCTGCCCGGCAGGATCGGCGCGTCCGGTGCCGGGCGCGGTCGCGGGGTGCCGCGCCAGCCACGCACCGCATCGAGGAAGTTGACGTCGCATACCTCGGCGCGGTTGAGCGCGCGCATGCGTGCGGGAATCGGATCTGGAACCACAGCGAACATCGAACACCCTCCGTGTCGTTGTTGCATTCCGCCGGGCATGGCCCGGCGCTACCCTGTGGGGGTCACCCTGGTGAGAGTCACGCGGCCTCGAAACGCGAGCGCACTTCGGCGGTCACTGCCGGCATCGGCAGGAAGCGCGGCTGCTCACGCACGCGCTGCAGCCAGGCGCGAACTTCCGGGAACGGCTCCAGGCTGATGCCGCCCTCGCCCGCCACATCGGTATAGGCAAACAGGGCGATATCGGCAATGCCGTATCCGCTGCCGGTGAACCACTGCGCCTGTCGCAGGTGCTGCTCCATCACCGCCAGCGCGGTGGCGGCGCGTTCATGCAGGCGCGGCAGTTCGGCGCGGCGCGGCGAATCGGGTGCGGTCCAGCCGCGGATGAAGCGCGCCACTGCCACGCACGGCTCGTGCGTGTACTGCTCGAAGAACATCCAGCTCAACGCCTGCGCGCGCTCCCAGCCATCGGTGGGCAGGTACGGCGTGCCTTCGGCCAGCCAGAACAGGATCGCGTTGGATTCGGTCAGCACGCGGCCATCGTCGCGGACGATCAGCGGCACCTTGGCATTCGGGTTGAGCGCCAGGAATTCGGGGGTATGGGTCTGGCCGTGGGCACTGTCCACCTCCACCCAGCGGTAACGGCTGCCGAGCTGCTCCAGCAGCAGGCGGACCTTGTGGCAATTGCCCGAGACCGACATGCCATGCACCGTCAGCGGGACGCGCTCTTCCACCATTGCCTGCTCCATCACATCCGGCCGGCGGCCGGCTGCGTGCAGTCTGGCAAGCGCGTCTGTGAATGCCAAGCGCGGGTGCAGCATGG
>NZ_JAOCLC010000078.1:0-19716 GCF_029845105.1 Stenotrophomonas sp. GD03654
CTGCGCGGGCGGTGACCGTGTAGAGCCGAGCTTGCTCGACTCTACGGGTTTACGCATGGCGTGGATCTACAGCAGCGGTACCAGCAGCAGCGCCACGATGTTGATGATCTTGATCAGCGGATTGATCGCCGGGCCGGCGGTGTCCTTGTACGGGTCGCCGACGGTGTCGCCGGTCACCGCGGCCTTGTGCGCCTCGCTGCCCTTGCCGCCGAAGTGGCCGTCCTCGATGTACTTCTTGGCGTTGTCCCAGGCGCCGCCGCCGGTAGTCATCGAAATGGCCACGAACAGGCCGGTCACGATCGTGCCGATCAGCAGGCCGCCGAGTGCGCGCGGCCCCAGCAGCAGGCCGACCACCACCGGCACCGCCACCGGCAGCAGCGACGGCACGATCATTTCCCGGATCGCCGAGCGGGTCAGCATGTCCACCGCCTTGTCGTACTGCGGCTTGCCGGTACCTTGCATGATGCCGGGGATCTCGCGGAACTGGCGGCGCACCTCTTCCACCACTGCACCCGCCGCGCGGCCGACCGCTTCCATCGCCATCGCACCGAACAGGTAGGGAATCAGGCCGCCGATCAGCAGGCCGATGATCACCGTGTGGTCGCTGAGGTCGAAGCGGAACTCCTGCCCGGGATGTGCAGCCTGCAGGTTGTGCGTGTAGTCCGCGAACAGCACCAGTGCGGCCAGCGCTGCCGAACCGATCGCATAGCCCTTGGTCACCGCCTTGGTGGTGTTGCCCACCGCATCCAGCGGATCGGTGATGTCGCGGATCTCCGAGGGCAGCTCGGCCATTTCGGCGATGCCGCCGGCGTTGTCGGTGATCGGTCCGTAGGCATCGAGCGCGACGATCATCCCGGCCATCGACAACATCGCGGTGGCGGCGATGGCGATGCCGTACAGGCCGGCCAGCGCGAACGCACCCCAGATCGCCGCACACACGGCCACCACCGGCAGCGCGGTGGATTTCATCGAAATGCCCAGGCCGGCGATGATGTTGGTGCCGTGGCCGGTGGTCGACGCCTGCGCCACGTGCTGCACCGGCTTGTACTGGGTGCCGGTGTAGTACTCGGTGATCCACACAATCAGCCCGGTCAGGACCAGGCCGATCAACGCGCAGCCATACAGCGCCATCGGCCCATGCACGTTGTCGGACATCAGCCCGGTTGTGATCGGGTAGAAGGCGATGGCGGCCAGCACGCCGGAGACGATCACGCCCTTGTACAGCGCGCCCATGATCGAGCCGCCCGGCTTCACCTTGACGAACAGCGCACCGATGATCGAGGCGATGATCGAAACGCCGCCCAGCACCAGCGGATACAGCACCGCATTGGCTCCCGCCTCGGCCAGCATGAGGCTGCCCAGCAGCATGGTGGCGATGACGGTCACCGCATAGGTCTCGAACAGGTCGGCGGCCATGCCAGCGCAGTCGCCGACGTTGTCACCGACGTTGTCGGCGATCACCGCCGGGTTGCGCGGATCATCTTCGGGAATGCCGGCTTCGACCTTGCCGACCAGATCGGCGCCGACGTCGGCGCCCTTGGTGAAGATGCCGCCGCCCAGGCGCGCGAAGATCGAAATCAGCGACGAACCGAACGCCAACCCGACCAGCGCGTGCAGCGCCTGCTCCATCGGCAGGCCCATCCGCAGCAGCAGTGCGTAGTAGCCGGCCACGCCCAGCAGGCCCAGGCCGACCACCAGCATGCCGGTGATCGCACCGCCGCGGAAGGCGACGTCCATCGCCGCGCTGATTCCGTGGCGTGCAGCCTCGGCAGTGCGTACGTTGGCACGTACCGACACGTTCATGCCGATGTAGCCGGCCGCGCCGGACAGCACCGCGCCGACCGCGAAGCCGATCGCGGTGTACCAGCTGAGGAACACACCGACCAGCACGAACAGCACCACACCGGCCACGCCGATGGTCAGGTACTGGCGGTTGAGGTAGGCACGTGCACCTTCCTGGATCGCCGTGGCGATCGCGATCATGCGTTCATTGCCGGTGGGTTGGCGCAGGATCCAGCGCGCCGAGACGATTCCGAACAGGATCGCGAGAATGGCGCAGCCCAGCGCCAGTGACAGCCCGTGACGTTCCAGCATTAGACCCCTCCGCAGAATGGATGTAGGCATCCAGTGTCGATGAACGGCACCACGAGGGGGACGACGGGCTGCAGCCTGGAACCAACCCGTACCGACCTTGGTGGTCGTCCGACGTATGGCGGTGTTCAGCATTCCCTGGTGCCCGCAGTATGCGTGCCGCCACTTATAGAGTCGAGCCATGCTCGACTGGCCTCTACGAGGCGCGCCTCCTGATCCTGTGGGTGCCCTCAAGATGGAAGGCATCGCCATGCGCGCGGCGCATGCCGTCGGGCCATGGCCATGATTCGAGAGCCACAGGCCTTTGCACCCCGTTAAGCCAGGCTCTGCAAGCCTGCGCTCAGTCCTGTAGGAGATCTCCCATGCGCCTGTCCCTGTTGATGCTTGCCGCCCTGGTCCCGGCTGTACCGGCACTCGCTGCGGAAACCCCGGAGCTGCAGCGCGCCGTGGGTGCCCCCCAGGCCATTGGTGCGGTGCACACCCTGCGGCAGATCCCCGAGGCCTGCGCGCGCCTGGAAGGTGCCTTCACCGGTCAGGCGGCCGAGCCGTATCGCTTCGCGCCGGTGCGGACCAGCGAGCAGTGCCAGCCGCGCGCGCGCTACGTCGACTACGCCAAGGCGCAGCCGAGTGCCGACAAGGGCTGGAAGCTCAATGATGTGATCCGCGTGCCCAGCGCCGCCTGCCCGGCACAGCAGGCCGTCGTGCGCGTCTGGCGCCTGCCGATGAACAACAGCCAGGCCCTGGACGGTCAGGGCCAGTCGCGGATCTACCTGGAAGAAGCAAAGAAGCAGGCTGCGGCCGGCCAGATCCCGAAGGTGACGATGTTCGCCGCGCAGCTGCAGATGGAAGGCAAGGCCTGCAATTGAATTTTGCGTGGGCGGAGGACCCACGCGGTCATCCACGGGTAGTGCCGGCCGCTGGCCGGCATCCGGGTGATCAATCCGCCAGCGTCGCCCCGCGCGCCACCAGCAGCTCGCGCAGGGCCTTGCGGTGGCAGTGCGCCTCATCCTCGCAATAGCACCCCACGCTGATGTCGCTGTGCTGCGACATCGCGGCCAGCAGGTCCAGCGCGTGGGCCGCATCCGGCGCCTTCATCTCGGTCGTGTAGTGGCGGAAGAAGGCGTTCCAGTCGGCGGCCGTTTTCGCCTCGTGCGCCTGCTTCACCAGTGCCGCGCTGGGTGACAGGGTCGGGAACCAGACGTCGTACCAGTCCTGTGTCGCGAACTCGCTGCGCGGCACGCCACGTGGTGGCCGTCGCACGGTACCGATGCGCAGGCCCTCGTCGGGCGCGCGCGGTGTACCCAATCGAACAACACGCAGTGCCATGGTGTGCCTCCACTAAAAGGGGACGGAGGGGATTAAGTCGTATCCGACCCACTGCTGACGCTGTTGGAGATAACGGAGGGGCAGATGCGATTTAATCCCCTCCGTCCCCTTTTTCGGCTCAGCCCTCGAACGGCGTCAGCTTCTGCTTCACCGCCACGTTCTTGAGGGTGACGTATTTCGGCAGGCCGTCGGTGCCGTACGGCAGCGGGGCTTCGCCCTTGATCAGGGGCGACAGGTAGGCGCGTGCCTTGGCGGTGATGCCGAAGCCATCGCGGCGGATGAAGCCGGCCGGCATCTTCTTCTCGTGGTTGGCGATCTTCGAGAGCGGTGCCGCTTCGATCTTCCAGCGGTACGGCGCATCGCTGCTGCGCACGATCACCGGCATCACGCCGTTCTGGCCCTTCAGCGCCAGCTGGACCGCGGCCTTGCCCACTGCCTGCGCCTGCTCCCAGTCGGTTTTGCTGGCCAGGTGACGGGCCGAGCGCTGCAGGTAATCGGGCAGCGCCCAATGGACCTTCAGGCCCAGCTGGTCCTTGACCCGACCCGCCAGGTGCGCCGCTACGCCGCCCAGCTGCGAGTGACCGAACGAGTCCTTGCCGCCGCCAGCATCGGCGACGAAACGGCCATCGGCGGTGGCGATGCCTTCCGACGCCACCACCACGCAGTAGCCGACACGCTCGACCACGGCCTTGACCTTGGCCAGGAACGCGGCCTCGTCGTAGGCGCGTTCGGGCAGCAGGATGATGTGCGGCGCTTCGTCATCGCCGTTACCGGCAAGGCCGGCTGCCGCAGCGAGCCAGCCGGCGTGGCGGCCCATCGCCTCGTAGATGAAGACGCGGGTGGAGGTCTCGGCCATCGCCGCCACATCCAGCGCCGCTTCGCGCACCGAGACCGCGGTGTACTTGGCCGCCGAGCCGAAGCCGGGGCAGGTGTCGGTCACCGCCAGATCGTTGTCGATGGTCTTGGGCACGCCGATGCAGGTCAGGTCGTAGCCGGAGGCCTTGGCCAGCTGTGAGACCTTCAGCGCGGTATCGGCCGAATCGTTGCCACCGTTGTAGAGGAACCAGCGCACGTCATGTGCGCGCAGCACCTCCAGCAGGCGGTCGTAGCGGGCGCGGTCGGCGTCCAGTGATTTCAGCTTGACCCGGCACGAGCCGAAGGCACCGCCCGGGGTATGAGCCAGGGCGCGGATCGCGGCGGCGCTCTCCTTGCTGGTGTCGATCAGCTCCTCGCGCAACGCACCGAGGATGCCGTTGCGGGCAGCCAGGACCTTGATGCCCTTGGCGCGGGCCTGCTCGATCACTGCCGCTGCGGTGGCATTGATGACCGCGGTGACGCCGCCGGACTGGGCATAAAGGAGAGTACCGTTGCGCATGCTTCTACCTGCTCGGGGGAGGGGACATTGCAGTGACATTACCCGTATGCGGTAAAGTGGCGCTATTGCGGTGCAGCGATACCGGTCCGTCCGGGGCGCGAACCTTCTTAATTTTCAACACGTTGGAGTCAGGTCAATGCGATTGGTTCTGTTGGGACCGCCCGGTTCGGGCAAGGGGACACAGGCGACGCGCCTGAAGGAAAAGCTGGGGATCGCCCACATTTCGACCGGTGACATGCTGCGCGCGGAAATCGCCGCCGGCACGGAGCTGGGCAAGCAGGCCAAGACGGTGATGGATGCCGGCAACCTGGTGTCGGACGACATCCTGCTGGGCATGCTGGAGTCGCGCCTGACCCAGGCTGATGTCGCCAAGGGCTTCATCCTTGATGGCTACCCGCGCAATGTGGCCCAGGCCAATGCGATGGACGGCCTGCTGGCCAAGATCGGCCAGCCGCTGGACGCCGTGGTGCAGCTGGACGTGGCCACCGAGCTGCTGGTCGATCGCATCGCCGGTCGTGCCAAGGAGCAGGGCCGCGCCGATGACAATCCGGAAGCGGTGCGCCAGCGCCTGCAGGTCTACAACGACCAGACCGCCCCGGTGGTCGATTTCTACGCCGGCCGTGGCACCCTGGCCCGCGTCGATGGCGTTGGTGAGCTGGACGAGATCGAAGCCCGCATCCTGGCAGCGATCAAGGCCTGATCCGGCAGGGCCGGCACGCGTCCGGCCCTTCGGGCGTAAAAAACACAGGCCTGGTCCGCGAGGATCAGGCCTGTGTCGTTTGATAGGCGCCAGCGGAGGGCTTGCTCAGGGCCCCGCAGCATGAGCTCCCTTGGGGATGGCCTCTTGGGGAGTAGGACCGGTTCGGGTACTGCGGCTGGCAGTTCGAATTGTGTCCGGGTTCACAGAACATCGCTATCGGGAATTCCCTGACAGATGATTGGAGTTTTCTCACATCCTGTGTAGGACTTGTCTTACCCGGGAGCGGACATTGGCCCTATACAGCCGTCATCGGTCACAATCCCCGGTCATGAGCAGCGTACATATCCTTGCAATCGCCGGCACCTTCATGGGCGGCGTGGCCGCCCTGGCGCGGGAACTGGGCCATACGGTCAGCGGCAGCGACCAGGCCATCTACCCGCCGATGTCGACCCAGCTCGAGCAGCTGGGCATCACCCTGGACCAGGGCTACCGCGCCGACAGCGTGCCGGCCGGTACCGACGACGTGGTGATCGGCAACGCACTCTCGCGCGGCAATGCCGCCGTTGAGGCCGTGCTCGACGCCGGCCAGCGCTACATTTCCGGTGCCCAGTGGCTGTCCGAACAGGTGCTGCCGGGCCGTGACACGCTGGCCGTGGCCGGCACCCACGGCAAGACCACCACCACCACCATCCTCACCTGGCTGCTGGAAAGCGCCGGTCGTTCGCCCGGTTTCCTGATCGGCGGCGTCGCCGAGGATTTCGGCGTCTCTGCCCGCCTGGGCCAGGGCCGCGAGTTCGTGGTCGAGGCCGACGAGTACGACACCGCATTCTTCGACAAGCGCAGCAAGTTCGTGCACTACCGGCCGCTGGTGGCCATCCTCAACAACCTTGAATACGACCACGCCGACATCTTCCCGGACGTGGCCGCGATCCAGCGCCAGTTCCATCACCTGGTGCGCACGGTGCCGGCGCGCGGCCGACTGATCGTCAACGGTGAGGATCAGCATCTGGCCGAAGTGCTGGCGATGGGTTGCTGGACCCCGGTCGAGCGTTTCGGATTCGATCCTTCGCTGGAATGGCATGCCGAGCTGCTGGCTGCCGATGGCAGTGCATTCCGTGTGCACCATCGTGGGCAGGCGCTGGGCGATGTGCAGTGGTCGCTGCTGGGCCGCCACAACGTGCTCAACGGCCTGGCCGCGTTGGCTGCCGCACATGCAGTGGGCGTGGCACCGGCCGAGGTGATCCCGGCATTGGCACGCTTCCGCAGCGTCAAGCGCCGTATGGAAGTGATCGGCAGCCATGACGGCATCACCGTCTACGACGATTTCGCCCACCACCCGACCGCGATCGCCACCACGCTGGAAGGCCTGCGTGCCAAGGTGGGCGATGCGCGCATCGTGGTCGCGATGGAACCCCGCAGCAACTCGATGCGGCTGGGCGCACATGCGCAGGCGCTGGCACCGTCGCTGGTGCTGGCCGATGAAGTCGTGTTCCTGCATCGCCCGGAACTGGCCTGGGATGCCGCTGCGGTGATCGCCGAGGTGCGTGGCGAGGCGCACGCCGTGCCCGATACCGACGCGCTGCTGGCGCAATTGCAGGCCAGCGCGCGCAGTGGTGACCATGTGGTGTTCATGTCCAACGGTGGCTTCGACGGCGCACCGCGCCGCTTCCTTGCCGCGCTGCAGGCCCGATGAGCGTCGACGGTTCGCTGCCGCTGTTTCCGCTGCACACCACGCTGGTGCCAGGTGCGGCGGTGGGCCTGCGCGTGTTCGAACGCCGCTACCTGGATCTGGTCCGCGACAGCGGCCGCAGTGGTGAGGGCTTTGGTGTCTGCCTGATCCTCGACGGCCAGGAAGTGGGGGCCCCGGCGACACCGGCGGCGTATGGCGTGCAGGTACGCATCGAAGACTTCGATGTCGGCGCTGACGGCGTGCTGCAGCTGCGCCTGCGCGGCACCCGTCGTTTCCATGTCGAGCGCACGCGCGTGCGTGACAACGGGCTGGTGGTAGCCGACGTGCGTTGGTGCGATGAAGACCCTGACGACGAACTGCGGCCGCAGCATGCACTGCTGGCCACGGTGCTGGGGCACATCATCGAACAGGCCGGCGAGGCCTATGCGCCGGCCAATCCAGCGCTGCTGGACCAGGCCAGCTGGGTCGGCTGGCGGCTGGCCGAGCTGCTGCCGCTGAGCGAGCAGCAGCGCCTGCAGCTGCTGCAGATGGATGACCCGCACCAGCGCCTGCAGCAGTTGCTGGGCTGGATGCCGTAGAAGCCATCCACGCAGGGCGTGGATCTGCTGTAGAGCCGAGCCCATGCTCGGCTTGATGGATCCCGCGAAGAGCAGCCGAGCATGGGCTCGGCTCTACACTGGGTGATCGCGACCGGTACCGGTCAGGGCGTGGTGGTCTTCAACCGCAGCACCGGCAGCCCGGTTTCGCTGTGCACGTCCTCGCGTTGCGGAAGCTCCTGCACGGCCTCCTTCACCGCATTCAAGGCCGGGTCGACGCCGCGCAGCGGGTGCCACATGCCGATCCACTCGAAGTGACGCTCGTAGCGCAGGGTCTGTGCACTGCCCAGCCACAATGGCGTGTTGCCCGGCTGCAGCTGTGCCGGTGCCGGCCACAGGCGCAGCACGTAGCGCTCCTCCGGCTGCGCGCCCTGGCGCACCATCAGCAGTGCTTCCACACGGGTGTCCAGCGTGGCCGGCAGCACCGGCAGTTCGTCGGCGCCGGTGTTCTTGTCCAGCATCAGCAGCGCCTGCTGCCAGCCGGCCTGTTCCTGCCGCTTCCAGCCACGCGCTTCCAGCTGCGCCTGCAGTGGCGCCAGTGGGCCCGCCACCTGCACGTCCAGCGGCCAGCGCTGGTCGTCGTCGAACTCGTTGCGGCGCGCCGGCAGCGTCACCCAGTCGTGCTGCCACCAGGCCTGCATGTCCATCGCCTGTGGGGCCGGCAGGGTCGGTTCGAAGCGTTCCAGCTTCACCGGGATGTTGCGTGGCGCGTACCACATCGCCGCCACGGCGAAGACGCCGTAGAACAGCCACGCCACCGGCTTCACCCAGAACGAGCGGTTGAAGCGGCGGCGGTAGGCGATGCCCAGCACCAGCAGCCAGAACGTGCCGAACAGCATGCCGCCGATCACATCGCTCAGCCAATGCGCGCCCAGGTACAGGCGCGAGAAGCCGATCAGGCTGACCACGATGCCTGACACCAGGTAGGGCCAGACGCGGGTGCGGCCGGGCATCTCACGCGCGATCAATACCGCGAAGAAGCCGAAGGTGATGGTGGCCATGGTCACCGACACCGACGGGAAGCCGAAGCCGCTGCTGGCGTCGACCGGGCGCACCACATCCACGGTGGCACCGAGCAGCATGGTCAGCGCCAGGCCGAAGGCGAGGGCGGCGAGCCAGTGCGCGGCCGCCATCCAGCGCCGGCGCCAGATCAGGTAGCCCATTGCCGCCGCGGTGGCCGGCAGCAGTACCTGCCAGGCGCCCAGCGACGCCAGCGCGGCCATCGGGTAATCGGCCAGCGGGTTGCGCAGCGCCAGCATGGCCTGGTGTACGAGCAGGTCGATCGCCAGCGGCTCGCCGTGTGCGACCACCACGGTCAGCAGCGCGAACCAGCCCCAGCCCAGCACCAGCAGCATCAGCGCCAGCATCGCCAGCGGCACCGATTCACGGCGCTTGGGATCAAGCACGCCGACGGTGTAGCGGCCCAGCGTCGGGTGGCGGTTGGACCAGTCCAGCAGTCGCGCCAGCCAGCTGTCCATGCGCGCGGCCGACCAGCGGTAGCCGTACAGCACGATGGCCCAGACCAGGCCAAGGATCACTGACAGCAGGCCGACGACCACCACCAGTCGTCCGGCTACGGCGGCCACCGCGTCATACGCTTCACCGAGGATCCAGCCCGGGGCCAGGAACAGTACGGCCCAGGAGATGCTGGCGATGCCGCTGGCCTGCACGTAGCGGCTGGCGGGCATCTTCATCATGCCGGCGATGGCCGGCACGAACGGGCGGATCGCGCCCACGTAACGTGCGATCAGGATGCTCTTGAAGGCGTTGCGGCGGAACAGGTTCTCGCCGCGGTCGAGCAGCTGCGGATAACGGCTGAACGGCCACACGCCACGCAGGCGGTCGCCCCAGCGGCGGCCGATCCAGTAGCTGATACCGTCGCCGGCGAACGCACCCAGCGCTGCAGCCGCTACCGCGTACGGCCCGGAGATCTGGCCCAGCCCGATGAACACGCCCACCGCGAACAGCAGTGGCAGCGCCGGCACGATGGCGCCAAGAATGATCACCGCATCGCAGAAGGCGATGAGGAAGATAACGGCACCCGCCAGCACGGGGTGAGCGGCAATCCACGCGAGCGTGGCGTCGATCCATGAAGAGTCCATTGCCCGATTATAGGGGCGTGAAGGTGACTGGTTCCCAGCCGCTTGGTGACCGTTTGCAACCGGCGCCATCGCCTAGAATGGGCCCATGCCACATACGCCAGACGCTCCCCACCGTGCTTTGAAGGCCGATAGTTTCGGTCAGATCCTTCTGGTTGAAGGGCCCAATGGCCCGTTCGTGCGCCGCGATCTTGGGGCCACGCCGCTGTGGCTGCGGTTGCCGGCGTGGTGGCTTGCACGTCGCGAGGCACGCGCGCTGCGCCATATCGATGGCATGGCCGATGTGCCGCAGCTGCTGGCCTGGGATGGCCATCACCTGGACCGCAGCTTCATGGCCGGCGATGCCATGTACCAACGCCCGCCGCGCGACGATCTGGCCTGGTTCCGTTCCGCGCGCAGGCTGCTGCAGCAGCTGCATCGGAACGGCGTGGCCCACAACGATCTGGCGAAGGAGGCCAACTGGCTGGTGACCGAAGATGGCCGCCCGGCGCTGATCGACTTCCAGCTGGCGGTGATCGGCAACCCGCGCTCGCGCTGGATGCGGCTGCTGGCCCGCGAGGACCTGCGCCACCTGCTCAAGCACAAGCGCATGTACTGCCGTGAATCGCTCACCCCGGTGGAGAAGCGCGTGCTCAAGCGCACCTCGTGGGTGCGCGAACTGTGGTTTGCCACCGGCAAGCCGATCTACCGCTTCGTTACCCGCCGCATCCTGCATTGGGAGGACAACGAAGGGCAGGGGCCGAAGCCGTGAAGGCTTCGCGGGTAGTGACCGGCCCGCCGAGTGCCGACAGTGCGCTGCGTGCGCAGTTGCCCGGTGCCGACTTCGTGCACGCCTGCCAGGCGACGACCCGTCGCGATGGGCGCTCGGCCTTGCAGGCCTATCGCGATATGGCGGCGACCATTCCCGGCTGGTTCGATGGGCTGATGGCGCTGCGCAACCACGGCATGCGCCTGCTCGGCATGAAGCATCTGGGCTCGTTGCGTGCGGTGCAGGCGGTCGAAGATCCTCAACCCGGCCAGCGGCTGGGCATCTTCACCCTGCAGTCGCTGCACGACGATGTCATCGTGCTGGAAGACGACGACCGCCATCTTCGCGTGCAGCTGGCCCTGCAGTGGCAGGGCGATGTGCTGGAAGTAACGACGGTGGTGCATACACACAACGCGTTCGGGCGTGCGTACATGCTGCCGGTTGCCCCGGTGCATCGGTTGATCGTGCCGCATCTGCTGGAAAAGCAGGTGCAGTTGTACCGGTAGATCCACGCCATGCGTGGATGCGCCGGGCAGAGCCGTATTGTAGAGCCGAGCCATGCTCAGCTGCATTCAATGAGCCGAGCGAGGCTCGGCTCTACAGAGGCCGGTGGCCTTACGGCGTCGCCGGCACGACCTGCTGGCCGATGAAGTTGCGCTTGGCGTCGAAGTCGTAGGCGATCTGCAACTGCCCGACATCCGGGCAAGCGTGGCAGTCGCGCAGCGGTGTGCGGTACATCACGCGGATGCCGCCGTTTTCCAGTGGCGAGGCTCCGGCCGACTGTGCCGGTGCGAACGGCGTGGCCTGCGGGTGGTCCTTCAGCAGGGCCTGTACAGCGGGGTCGGCACGCAGGGTGTCGTCCAGCTGCACGGCATCCACATCGATGCGCTTGCCACTGGCATCGACCAGGCGGGTGCCTTCATTGGTGTTGGCGCGGAACGGATACTCGACCGTGGCAATGCCCAGTCCTTCGCTCTCGTGCCACGCGGTCACATAGGCCAGCTCGCCGCCGGTGGACAACTGTTCGGCGGCGGTGATGGCATCAGCACTGGCGCCACCGGCGCGCATCGCATCGCGCAGGCAATCGCGGGTGGCCGCGTTCTCGCCCTGGCGGCAGGCGTTGAGGTCGCCATCCCAGACCACCGCTTCGCTCCAGCGCATCTTGCCGTCGGCGGCGGCCTTCTCCGCGCTGGGCGCGTCACCGGCGGATGGCGCCTTGCCGGGTTCCGGCGAACGGCCCTGGCAGGCGGTCAGCAGGACAAGCCCCAAGGCAGGCAGCAACAGGCGGGAACGGCGCATGGCGTGGACCTCGTGCGTTGTCTGGAGGCCCGAGTATCGTCAAGGGCGGGTGAACTCCGCGTCGGCGCGGCATACTAGCGGCTCATTGCATACGCTGGAGTGTGGAACGTGGGCAGTCTGCAGGGCAAAACGCTTTTCATCACCGGTGCCTCGCGTGGCATCGGCCTGGCCATCGCACTGCGCGCTGCGCGCGACGGCGCCAACGTGGCCATTGCGGCCAAGTCGTCGGTGCCGAATCCCAAGCTGCCGGGCACCATCCATACCGCAGCCGAAGCGGTCACAGCCGCGGGCGGCCAGGGCCTGGCGCTGAAGTGCGACATCCGCGAGGAAGAGCAGGTACAGGCCGCAGTTGCCGCCACGGTCGACACCTTCGGTGGCATCGACATCCTGATCAACAACGCCAGCGCGATCTGGTTGCGCGGCACGCTGGAAACGCCGATGAAGCGTTTCGACCTGATGCAGCAGGTCAATTCGCGCGGCAGCTTCCTGTGCGCGCAGGCCTGCCTGCCGTACCTGCTGCAGGCGCCGAATCCCCACATCCTGACCCTGGCGCCGCCGCCGAGCCTGGAGCCGAAATGGTGGGGTGCACATACCGGCTACACGCTGGCGAAGATGGGCATGAGCTTCGTCACCCTGGGCCTGGCCGCGGAATTCGGTCCGCAGGGCGTGGCGGTGAATGCGCTGTGGCCGCGCACGGTCATCGCCACTGATGCGATCAACATGATTCCGGGCGTGGATGCGGCCGGCTGCCGCACGCCGCAGATCATGGCCGATGCCGCGCATGCGGTGCTGGTGCGCGAAGCGGCGGGTTTCCACGGTCGGTTCCTGATCGACGATGAAGTGCTGGCGCAGGCCGGCATCACCGATCTTTCGGGCTACGCGGTGGATCCGTCGCGTCCGTTGCTGCCGGATCTGTTCCTGGATTGATCGCCTGTCGCCGGATGAGGCCGAGGGCTGCGACCCTCGGCCTGCTGCGCTAGAATGCGTGGCTGTAATCGTTTTCAACAGGGATGTAAGCACATGTCACGCACTCTTTCCGTCGCGGCGCTGGCCGCTTCGCTGTCGTTGATCCTGACCGCCTGCGGTGGCAAGGCACCGGCAGATGGGGGCGGCGCCGCTGCCTCCGGCACGCCGGACGCCAGCGCTGCCCCGTCTGACACACAGCAGCAGTTGACCGCCAAGCTCAACGCTTACATCGGCTGCTTCAACGCGCTGGATTCGAAAACCCACGGCAGCATCCAGTCCTACACACGCTGGATCAAGGACGTCGACGTTGGCCCGACCGGACGCGAGACGCACGTGTACGGACCGTTCGAGATCAGCGATTACGACATGAAACAGTGCGACGCCCCGGTAACCGAGGCGATCGCCGCCAAGCCGGCGCTGACCGATCTCGATGCGGCTGCAGGCCATTACCAGCAGGCGCTGAAGGCGCTGGTGCCGGTCAGCAAGGACGCGCACGACTACTACGATCGCCAGGACTACGAAGACGACCAGTTTGCCAAGGGCAAGCAGCTGCACGCGCCCTTGATGGCCGCCTTCAAGGATTTCGTGGCTGCCAGCGAAACGTTCAATGCCGAGCTGGAGCGCCAGAACGACGCCGCCCAGCGCGAGCAGCTCAAGGCGCTGGAGCAGGCTGAGGGGCGCACGCGCGAGTACTACCGTCTGGCGATGATGCTGGAAGCCAAGGCCATCATGGATCTGATGAGCGAGGATGATTTCGATCAGGCCAAGGCCCGCGAACGCCTGGATGCCTTCAACCGCATTTCCGATGAAGCACATGCGAAGGTGTCTGATCAGGAGCCGGGCAAGCTGGACTGGAGCAGCTTCGAGCGCGAGGCCGAAAACTTCCGGCGCGAAGGCAAGGAGCGGCTGCAGCGCGTCAGCGAGAAAAAGCCTTACACCGATTTCGAACGACGCATGCTTGATTCGCCGTCGATGGCGCCGCGCGGTTCGGCCAGCAAGCTGATGCAGGAATACAACTCGCTGGTCTTCCAGAGCAACCGCCAGTAGCGCTCCCGCTCATGGCGTGATCAGCGAGCGCCGGTGTACATCGCCGGCGCTCGCATCAATGGTTGAACGCATCCGGCAGCTTGCCACCGCACTTGCGGCAGTGCAGTGCATCCGGTTCATGACCTTCCAGCCCACAGTCCGGGCAGCCACGCGCATCGCGGCGCGCGGCCTGTTCGGCTTCACGCATGGTACTGGCCAGCTCGGCGGTGTAGATGCCGGTGGGTACGGCGATGATGCTGTAGCCGATCAGGATCAGCACCGAGGTGACGAAGCGGCCAAGCACGGTCTGCGGCACGATGTCACCGAAGCCGACCGTGGCCATGGTCACCACCGCCCAGTACATGCTGGCCGGGATATTGGTGAAGCCGTGTTCGGGGCCTTCGATCACGTACATCAGCGCACCGGCGATGATGGTGATGGTGATCACCGTGAACAGGAACACCAGCACCTTGCGACGGCTGCGCCACAGCGACGTCATGAGGACGCCGCTTTCCTCGATGTAGCGGGTCAGCTTCAGGATGCGGAACACCCGCAGGATGCGTAGCGCGCGCACCACCAGCAGGCTCTGCGCGCCGGGGATGAACATCGACAGGTAGGCGGGCAGGATCGACAGCAGGTCGATGATGCCCCAGATGCTCACCGCATACCGCAGCGGGCGCTTGACCACCGCCAGCCGCAACAGGTACTCGGCGGTGAAGATGATCGTGAAGCCCCATTCCAGGATGTACAGGCCGGTGGACCATTCGGCATGCAGGTGCTGCACGCTGTCGATCATCACCACCAGGATGCTGGCGACGATCGCTACCACCAGGATCAGGTCGAAA
Organism: Stenotrophomonas sp. GD03654; assembly: GCF_029845105.1. NCBI lineage: Bacteria > Pseudomonadati > Pseudomonadota > Gammaproteobacteria > Lysobacterales > Lysobacteraceae > Stenotrophomonas > Stenotrophomonas sp. GD03654. Next base: position 14,762 of record NZ_JAOCLC010000078.1, read on the forward strand.
TTGCGCGAGGGCCGGGTGTCGTGGCGGTAGATGATGTCGAACCACCGACGGCGCCAGCCGGTCTCGGTGGCGGGGTTCAGCTGGGGGGCGGAAAACGGTCGCATGCGCGCATTGTGCCGCAGGGGTTCCGGCGCGAGAATGGGGATTCCTGAACCCTGCCGACTGCCATGACCGCCGCTACCGATCCGCTGATCTCCCTTTCGCACTATTACCTGCCGGTCTACAAGCCCCGCCAGGTGGTACTGGAGCGAGGCCAGGGCGCCCGCGTGTGGGACAGCCAGGGCCGTGAGTTCATCGACCTGGCCGCCGGCATCGCCGTGTGTGGCCTCGGCCACAACGATCCAGACCTGGTGGCCGCGCTGGTCGAACAGGCCGGCAAGCTCTGGCACACCAGCAACGTGTTCTACAGCGCGCCGCCGCTGCACCTGGCCGAAGAACTGGTCAAGGCCAGCCGCTTCGCCGAGCGCGTGTTCCTGTGCAACTCCGGCGCTGAAGCCAACGAAGTGGCGATCAAGATGGTCCGCAAGTGGGCCTCCAGCCAGGGCCGCCCGGCCGACAAGCGCGTCATCATCACCTTCCGCGGCAGCTTCCACGGCCGCACCATGGGCGCGGTCACCGCTACTGCCCAGCCGAAGTACCAGGAAGGCTACGAGCCGCTGCCGGGTGGCTTCCGCTACATCGATTTCAACGACGAAGTGCAGCTGGAAACAGCGATGGCTGCCGGTGACGTGGCTGCGGTGATGCTGGAGCCGATCCAGGGCGAGGGCGGCGTGATGCCGGCCAAGTCCGGCTTCCTCAAGCGCGTGCGCGAACTGTGCGACCAGCACAACGCATTGCTGGTGCTGGACGAGATCCAGGCCGGCATGGGCCGCACCGGCACGCTGTTCGCGCACTGGCAGGACGACGTGGTGCCGGATATGGTCACCCTGGCCAAGGCGCTGGGGGGCGGCTTCCCGATCGGTGCGATGCTGGCCGGCCCGAAGGTGGCCGAAACCATGCAGTTCGGTGCGCACGGCACCACCTTCGGTGGCAACCCGCTGGCGGCTGCGGTGGCCCGCGTGGCACTGCGCAAGCTGGCCTCGGCGGAGATCGCTGCCAACGTCAGCCGCCAGTCGAAGGCGCTGCGCGATGGCTTCGCCCGCATCAATGACGAGTTCGGTGTGTTCGGCGACGTGCGTGGTCGTGGCCTGATGCTGGGCGCAGTGCTGAGCAAGGACTTCGCCGGCCAGGCCGGTGCGATCCTTGACCACGCCGCCGAGCACGGCCTGCTGACCCTGCAGGCCGGCCCGGACGTGCTGCGTTTCGTGCCGTCGCTGAACATCACCGACGAGGAAGTGGCCGAAGGCCTGAAGCGCCTGCGTGCGGCGATTGCCGGGTTCATCGCCGCGCGCTGAACCCGGCAGCAACAGCTGTAGAGCCGAGCCCACGCTCGGCTGCTGTTGCCTGACACTGCGATGAGCCGAGCATGGACTCGGCTCTACAGTGGTTCACGCAATCCGATAGCGCTTCAACACCTTGCCCAATCCCCGGCCATCGCGCACGGTTTCCGCGTGCAGGCCGGCGGCGCGTGCGCCGCGTACGTTGGCGAACAGGTCATCGACGAACAGCGTGCGTGCAGGCATCACCCCCAGCGCCTCCAGCGTGCGCAGGAAGACTTCGGGTGCGGGTTTGCGCAGGCCGAAATCCGCGCTGCAGAACACGCGCTCCCGCAGGGCCGGGGACAGCTCCGGCAGCAGGGTGGGCAACACCTGTTTCATCAGCGCGCCGTTGTTGGTCAGTACCGCCATTGGCAGCTGCAGGGCCTGCAGCCGCTGCAACACCGCAGCCTGCGGATGGCTGGCGGCCCGCCGCGCGGCGATCCATGCAGCCACATCGACAGTCGTGCCCAGAAGCTCTCCCAACTGCGCCAGATAGGCCGGGCCATCCAGCGTGCCATTGTCATGCGCCGCTTCCAGTCCGCTGTCGTACAGCGCCGCCTGCACCGCCGCAGCGGGAATCTGCAGTGCCTGTGCCAGGTGCAGTACACGTTGCACGCGCTGGTAGTGCACCAGCACGCCATCAACATCCAGCAGCAACAGATCGATCCGCATCGGCCGAGCATGCCATTGCAGTGAACACTCGGGAAACCCTGGAGCAGCCATGCGACAGACGGTCGCAGACGCGGCCATGGGGGGCTGCCTAGAATGGCGTTTGAATCCGCAGGAGATGCAACGATGAAGGCTTGGAGGGTGGCAGTGGGACTGGGCGCGCTGATGCTGGCGCCGTCGGCGATGGCGCGGGTGTGTGCGGTGAGCATCGACAGCACCGACCAGATGAGCTTCAGCAGCCGCGAGATCAAGGTCGCCGCCGATTGCACCGCCGTGGACCTGACCCTGCGCCACACCGGCAAGCTGGCCGCCACCGCGATGGGCCATAACTGGGTGCTGACCCGCAGTGCCGATTACCAGCCGGTGGCGATGGCGGGCATGCGCATGACCCTGGCCGACAGCTACCTGCCGAAGGCCGACAAGCGCGTGCTGGCGCACACCAAGGTGATCGGCGGTGGCGAAACCACACGCGTGCGTTTCTCCACCCAGGGCCTGCAGAAGGGCGGTGACTACACCTTCTTCTGCTCGTTCCCCGGCCACTTCGCGATGATGAAGGGCAAATTCGTCTTCGGTTGAAAAAAAAGGGGACGGAGGGGATTAAGTCGTTTGTGCACAAACGACTTAATCCCCTCCGTCCCCTTTTTGTGCCAACCAAGGTTGACACCTACCAGAGCAGGGGTCCCCTTTTTGCGATCAGCCCTTGGCGGCCTTGAACGCCACGCGTGCAGCGGCCAGCGTCGCTTCGATCACCGCATCGTCGTGCGCACTGGACAGGAAGCCGGCCTCGTACGCCGACGGTGCCAGGAACACGCCCTGGTCCAGCATCGCGTGGAAGAAGCGGTTGAACGCCGGGATGTCACAGGCGGTGGCCTGCGCATAGGTCTCCACCTTCTCGCTGGTGAAGAACAGCCCGAACATCGCACCCACGCAGGTGGTGGTCACGGCCACGCCGGCGTCGGCGGCGGCCGCTTCCAGGCCGGCACACAGGCGCGCGGTGCGCTCGGCCAGATCGGCGTGGAAGCCGGGTTGCTGGATCAGTTCCAGCATCGCCAGGCCAGCGGCCATCGCCACCGGATTGCCGCTCAGCGTACCGGCCTGGTAGATCGGGCCGGCCGGCGCGATCTGCTGCATCAGCTCGCGGCGACCGCCGTAAGCACCCACCGGCATGCCGCCGCCGATGATCTTGCCGAAAGTGGTCAGATCCGGAGTGATGCCGTAATGCGCCTGCGCACCGCCGAGGGCGACGCGGAAGCCGGTCATCACTTCATCGAAGATCAGCAGCGCGCCATGCTTCGTGCACAGTTCGCGCAGGCGCTGCAGATAGCCGTCGCGCGGCGGAATGCAGTTTGCGTTGCCAACCACCGGCTCGATGATCAGGCCGGCGATGTCGTCACCCTGTTGCTCGAACAGCGCAGTGGCGGCTTCGAAATCGTTGTAGGGCAGGGTCAGGGTCAGTTCGCTCAACCCAGCCGGGACGCCCGGCGAGGTCGGCACGCCCAGGGTCAGCATGCCGCTGCCGGCCTTGACCAGGAACGAGTCGCCATGGCCGTGGTAGCAGCCTTCGAATTTCACGATGCGGTTGCGGCCGGTGGCGCCACGCGCCAGGCGGATCGCCGACAGCGTGGCTTCGGTACCGGAGTTGACCATGCGCACCATCTCGCACGACGGCACCAGACGGGTGATGGTCTCGGCCATGGTCACTTCGGCCGCGCACGGCGCACCGAACGACAGGCCGTTGTCGATCGCCCTCTTCACCGCCTGGCGCACCGCCGGGTGGTTGTGGCCGACGATCATCGGCCCCCAGGAGCCGACGTAATCGATGTAGCGGTTGCCGTCGACGTCGTACAGGTAGGCGCCGTCGGCGCGCTCGACGAAGAACGGCTCGCCGCCGACCGACTTGAACGCGCGCACCGGCGAATTGACGCCGCCCGGCAGCAGTTGCTGGGCGCGGGAGAACAGGGCGTGGGAGTGATCGTGGTTCATGCGGATTTCCTGGGCATTACGCGAACTGGGCGAGGAAGGCGCGCTGGGTCGCGACCGGGTCTTCGGCGGCGAACACGCCGCTGACCACGGCGACCAGATCGGCGCCGGCGTCGATGATGGGACCGACATTGTCCGGCGTCAGGCCGCCGATCGCCACCCGCGGCACGCCCAGTGCGGCGCTTTGCCGCAGCAGGTCGGTATGGGCGCGGCTGCTGGTGACCTTGGTGGTGGTCGGGAAGAACGCGCCGAAGGCCACATAGCTGGCGCCGGCCGCTACGGCCTTTTCGGCATTGGCCAGCTGGTCGTAGCAGGAGGCGCCGATGATGGCGTTGGCACCAAGCAGCGCGCGCGCGCTGGGGATGTCCCCGTCGGTGCCGCCCAGATGCACGCCGGCCGCACCCACCGCCTTGGCCAGCGCCGGGTCGTCGTTGACGATCAGCGGCACGCCGTGCTCCGCACACAGTGCCTGCAGCGCCATGGCCTGCTCCCGTCGCAGCGCGTCGCTGGCGGTCTTGTTGCGGTACTGCAGCCAGGTGGCGCCAGCGGCCAGCAATGGCGCGGTGCGGGCCAGCAGGCGCGCGGTATCGGGCTCGTCCGGGGTGATCAGGTAGACGCCGCGGGGCGCCGGGGAAGCAGAAGTCATTGATGGCTACCGGTGAGTGGACCGCGATGGGACAATGGCGGCCCGTGAATCCAGCCCTGATTATCCGATGAGCGATGCCACCCCCACCACCTTGCGCACCTGGATGTGCGTGGTCTGCGGCTTCCTTTACAGCGAAGCGGAAGGCTTGCCGGAGGAGGGTATTGAGCCCGGGACGCGCTGGGAGGACATTCCCGAGACCTGGACCTGCCCGGATTGCGGGGTGACCAAGGCCGATTTCGAGA
>NZ_JAOCLC010000079.1:0-19126 GCF_029845105.1 Stenotrophomonas sp. GD03654
CCTCCATCAGCGAATTCATCCCCTTGTCGTCGCACGTGGCTCCGAATGTGGTGAAGACCACGGGCGGCGACTACCTGTTGACGTGGCACCTGGAAGGGCTGCCGTTCGTGGGGCGCGAAGAATGGGAGCTTGAGCATCGGCACAACACCTTCAACCGGTTGCTGCAGACGCTGCGCGCACCGGATTTCGTCAACGTTGCCTTCTGGGTGCATGACATCCGGCGCCGTCGCACCCTGAAGGGAAAGAGCTACTACAAGCAGCGCTTCAACCAGGATGTGTCCGACCAGTACATGGGCATGCTGTCCTCCCAGCGCATCATGCAGAACGAGCTGTACCTGACGATGATCTATCGCCCAGTGGTGGCGGGAAAGCGCTTCGTGGAGAAGTCCGCGAACGTGGACAAGCTGCGCGCCGAGCAGGAGCAGGCCGTCGAGAAGCTGATGGAGCTCGCCGGCAACGTCGAGGCTGTGATCCGCGACTACGCGCCTTACCGGCTCGGTATGTACGAAGCCAAGAACGGTGTGGTGTTTTCCGAGACGCTTGAGCTGTTCGGCTACCTGATCAACCGCATCGATGAGCCGGTACCGGTACTGTCGGCGCCAGTGAAAGACTATCTTCCGGTCAGCCGGCACATGTTCTCGGCCAAGACCGGCGATTTCGTGATCAGTACGCCCAATGGCGTCAATCATTTCGGCGCGATCCTGAATATCAAGGAATATGCCGAGGGGACCTATCCGGGCATCCTCAATGGTCTGAAGTATCTGGACTACGAGTACGTCATCACCCATTCGTTCAGCCCGATGGGGCGCCAGGACGCATTGAAGGTGCTGGACCGGACCAAGGGCATGATGATCTCCTCGGGCGACAAGGCGGTCAGTCAGATCGTCGAACTCGACCAGGCGATGGATCATCTGTCGTCAGGCAACTTCGTGCTGGGCGAATACCACTTCATCATCGCGGTGTATGGCGACAGCCAGGCGAAGCTGTCGCAGAACGTGGCCTCGACCCGTGCCGAGCTGTCCAACGCCGGTTTCGTGTCGACCAAGGAGGATCTGGCAGTCACCTCGTCGTTCTATTCGCAGCTGCCGGCCAACTGGCGCTTCCGCACGCGGCTGGCCAACGTCAGCTCGCTGAATTTCCTCGGTCTGTCGCCGCTGCACAACTTCGCCACCGGCAAGCAGCACAACAACCCGTGGGGCGACTGCGTGACCACGCTGCAGACCACCAACGGCCAGCCGTACTACTTCAACTTCCATGCCACCCATCCATCCGAGAATTCGCTGGGTGAGAAGGCGATCGCCAACACCATGGTGATCGGCAAGTCCGGTACCGGCAAGACCGCGCTAATCAACTTCCTGCTCAGCCAGGTTCAGAAGTATGAGCCGTCACCGACCATCTTCTTCTTCGACAAGGACCGTGGTGCGGAGATCTTCGTGCGTGCCTGCGGTGGCAATTATCTCGCCCTGGAGAACGGTGCGCCGACCGGCTTCAACCCGTTCCAGTGCGAGAACAACGAATCCAACGTGCAGTTCCTGGCCGACCTGATCAAGGTGCTGGCCGGCAAGCGCGAGTACAGCGCCCGCGAGGAAGAGGACATCTACCGCGCGGTGGAGAGCATGCTCGATACGCCGATGCACCTGCGCAGCATGACCAATTTCCAGAAGAGCCTGCCCAACATGGGCGATGACGGTCTCTACGCGCGTATGCGTCGCTGGACCTCGGGCAATTCGCTGGGCTGGGTGTTTGACAATCCGGTCGATACCGTTGATCTCAGCAAGGCCAACATCATCGGCTTCGACTACACCGATATCATCGATAATCCCGAAGTGCGCGTGCCGGTCATCAATTACCTGCTGCACCGTCTGGAATCGCTGATCGACGGTCGACCGCTGATCTATGTAATGGACGAATTCTGGAAGATCCTGGACGGCGAGGGTGGCCTGAAGGAGTTCGCGAAGAACAAGCAGAAGACCATCCGTAAGCAGAACGGCCTGGGCATTTTCGCCACGCAGAGCCCGGAAGACGCGCTGAAGAGTGATATCTCCGCTGCCCTGATCGAGCAGACCGCCACGCTCATCCTGCTGCCGAACCCGAACGCCAGCAAGAGCGACTACATGGATGGCCTGAAGTTGACCGAGGCGGAATTCAAGGTGGTCACGGCACTGGACGAGCGCTCGCGCTGCTTCCTGGTCAAGCAGGGCCATGCCTCCAGTGTCTGCCAGCTCAACCTGCGTGGCATGGACGACATCCTGTCGGTGATCTCGGCCTCGACCGACAACATCGACATCATGCATCGGGTGCTGCAGACGGCTGCAGTCCGCAATCGGATTACCGTGGACGAACTCACGCCGGAACAGTGGCTGGAGGACTTCTACAAGAACCGAAAGGGCTCTGGTAAAGCCAAGGTCTCTGCCGAAACCGATGCGGCTTGAAGGCCTTCGATCAAACAGCGCTGAATGAAATCCATTCCATTGGAGAAGAACATGAACATGACATCCCGAAATCACAAGCGCCACCGCGGTCTGCGTCAGAAGCGCCTGGCAGCCATCCTGCTGGGGAGCATGGTCATGTTCTCCACCACGTCGGTTTCGGCCGGTGGTTACCCTGTCTTCGACCTCAGTAATCTCCTGCAGGCGCTGAAGGACTTTGCCCAAGGGAAGGCGCAAATCAAGGCTGACGGGCTGGAGTACGCGGCTCAGGTAACTCGGTGGAACAGGACGTTCCAGGAATATAAGAATGCGCTTGTCCAGATCCAAGGCATGATCAACAACTTCGGCTTGCCGCCAGGCGCCACATTGGAGCGGGTTCCAGACGACTATATGGTCGCCGACCTCTGCCGTACATCGGCGGGCTTCAGCGCTGGCAGCCTGCTGAAGAAGTTTGTGCTGGATACCTCCGGTGATCTCTACGCACAGCAGCAGCAGCTGTGCGTCAACATCCAGATGATGGAAAACCGGAAGCGCAACGAGACGGTGGATTTCATCGAGAAGACCATTCCCAGTATCAACGCGTCGTTGTCTGAGATCATGGGCTGGAGAGGCGGCGCCGATGGCAATCTTGCGGGAACTCTTTCGGCCGTGAACAGCGACTCCCTGCGTACGGCAAACGATATTTCCAAGCTGCAGCAGGAGTGGGAGGCGCGCATGCGGTCCTACGACGCCTATCAGGAGTCAATGAAGGCCAATCAGCGCGTGCTGGCGCGCGTGGCATTGAAGGGCAAGCCGGGCGTCATCTCGCAGCTGGTCAAGACGGCTGCATTGGAAGGCGCTTTGCACATCGACTGACGTCGCTTGGGGCAGGTGCATAGGCACCGGCTCCATGAGGTTGTCCGGTAGGGATACATCAAGGGATTGCGGAAATGATCAGGTCGATTGCCAATTTTGATTTCAATGGCGGATTCCAGGATTTGATGGGGCACGTTGCACGTGTCCAGTCGATCGGGGATTTCGTGTTCTTCAAGTTCATCTTCGACTTCCTGCGAAAGAAGATAAACAAGTTCGGCATCGACATGATGGGGGAAATGATGCAGTGGGTCGGCGGCATCGCCCTCACGCTCATGACCCTGTGGGTGCTGGTGCAGGGCTTCCGCATCGTGACCGGCCGCAGCCGGGACTCAATGATGGTATTGGTGACCAATATGGCGCGTGCGGCGTTGATCGTCAGCGCGGCCACCACGATGGGCGCTTTCGGCACCAACCTGCAGAGCTTCCTCACTCACGACGTCAAGGCAGAAATCACGAAGGTCGTGACAGGCTCGAACGAGTCACCCGAAGCTCAGATCGACAAGAGCCTGGCATGGATGCAGGTGGCGCTTTCCAGTATCGACGCCATCCAGATCATGAATGACGGGGAGCTGCTGGAGGACAAGAAGCGGGCACTGTTCTTCATCGGCATGGGCACCGCAGGTCCAGCCATCACCGCTGGTGCGATGCTGATGCTGTATGAAATCGCCATGGCGCTGTTCATCGGCTTTGGCCCTCTGTTCATCCTCTGCCTGTTGTTCGACCAGACCAAGCAGTTGTTCCAACGTTGGCTGTTCTACGGCATCGGCACGATGTTCTCCATGGCCGTACTTGCAGCGATGGTCTCCATTGCACTGGACATGGTGGTACGTGTAGCGGCCACTTTCTGGACCACAGCGCTGGTGCAGGAATTCATCCTCAAGGAAAGCATGTCCGACGGCATGACCAGCCAGGCGATGCAGCAGGGAGGCATGGGCCTGATCCTCACCGCGTTGATCCTGACTACACCCCCAATGGCAGCGATGTTCTTCCAGGGCACCCTGGGCACCTTCATGGCATATTCGCAGATAGGTGGTGGTGCAAGTGCCTCGCCGAGTGCCGATGGTCGTCCGCCGGGCATGTCGGCTCCGCCGCCGGCGCCGTCGGGAGATCGTGGTTCGGTGGGGGCGCCTGTCGCAGCAACCTCCCCTGTTGTCAATAACGCGATTGCTCCGACTCAAAGCCCAGGTATGCGAGGAAATGCAACAGGTCAATGAGTTGTGAGACTGAGGCGCCGTGAATTTTCAGAGATTCAAGACAATGGCCGATTTCAAACCTTTACGCGGTAATCCGGCGTTCGTGACTCTGACGCTGCTGTTTGCTGCACTCCTCGTTGCCAATAACGCCAATGCGGAGGGCCGATGCCCGGCCGGCCAGTACCCCATCGGCGATCAAGGGGTGGGGGGGTGTGCCCCCATCCCTGGAGCGGGGGGGAGCGCCCGTGGGGCGGAACCCGCTGGCCAGTGGCATAAGACGTGGGGTGCCATTGCTTCCTCGCCCAGTACGAACGAAGCAGGCGTGGCGACAGGGAGGGCTACGAAAGAGGATGCGGAGCGTGTCGCTCTCGAGGGATGCGGCATGCGCGCTGCTCGCGACTGCCGAGTACTCATCGCGTACCGGAACCAGTGTGCGGCTTGGGTCGTTCCTCAGAGCCAAGGCAATGGGGCGCGTGGTGGCGTTGCGAGCGGTCAAGACTTGAAGGAAGCCATTGCGCAGGCACAAAAGATCTGCGTGGATCCGGCTGGAACGCAATGCAAAGTCGCCTACTCAGCGTGTTCTGAGCCGGTTTATGAGGCGTTCTAGCTAAAGGATCCTGACAGCCAGTGCTTGGAGCGTGTTGATTGCTCAGGGCAACGGCTTGGGCAAGCTTCGACATGCCGACGTGAAGGCGATATTGGTGCGACGGCGTCTATGTGATCGACAGTAGCTTGCTGTGCCCCGGCTCTATTTCAACTGGGTGATTTACTTCAGTCGAGCCTGCGTTGATGCACAATCTGACGCGATTGACCTTGAGCGTTCAGCGTGGCTGCGCCACCATCGGGCTTGCAGCGCACTCCGGTTGGAATCGCCGAGTTCTCCAATGATCTTGTACCCGGCCAGCCCGGGCCTGTGTTTGCTCTGCGAAGCCTTCCCAACCCGGGAGGCAAGTTTGGGCAACGATCATCTGCTCAGGCCGTCCCGCCTCTCACAATGGGCAGCAAAGGAATGAGTCTCCCCATGAAACGAATCCACCTCGCTTTTCTCCCGTGTCTGCTGATTGCAGGCCTGCTGCCGTTCACCGCGCTTGCCGAAGGCAACTGCCCGCAGGGCATGTATCCCATCGGTGGCCAGGGTGTACAGGGCTGTGCGCCCATTCCGGTGAGCAGCTCAGGATCCCCGTACAACAATCGCCCCAACTGGGCGCAGACCGTGCGCGGCGTGGCGATGGATGCCCGCGGCGATACCTTCATCAGCAACTCGATGCGCTCACGGGGCAAGGCAAAGCGTGCATCCATGAAGGAGTGCAAGGAGTTCGGGAAAGGCGAATGTACGTTGGCGACCCTGTTCCAGGCGCAATGCGCGGCGGTCGCCCACGCGGGCCTGGGCACTGAAACCACCAGTGTTGCCACCGCCATGTCCGAACAGGGGGCGGTCATTGTCGCGATGCAGCAATGCAACGCGAAGGCGGCATGGAAGCAGCTGCCGCAGGGACAATGCGGGATCGCCAGAACGGCCTGCACGGCGGATCTGTTCATCAGGTAAGGCGCCATTCACGCTAAGCCCAGTTTTCTGCGATCAATTCCGCTTTTCGATTTCCTCGGTCTTCGACGCGGCAGAACGCTTCGCGGGAAGCTCCCCGACAACGATCGTCCGCTCAGACCGTCCCACCTCTCACAATGGGCAGCAAAGGAATGGGTCTCCCCATGAAACGAATCCACCTCGCTTTCTCCTGTGCCTGCTGATTGCAGGCCTGCTGCCGTTCACTGCCTCGGCCGAAGGCCGCTGCCCTCCGGGCCAGTATCCAATCGGTGATCAGGGTGTCGGTGGGTGTGCTCCGATACCCGGTGCGCAAGGAGGCGAATCGGGCACGCCCATGTCAACGGGCGTTTGGCAGAGGCGATGGGGAGCCATTGCTCAGGATGTTTCCCCGCGTGAGCCGGGAAGCTACAGGCCCAGAGGGGCAGCCGTTTCCCAGAAGTCGAAGCGTGTGGCACGTTCGCTCGCGGTGGACGCGTGCAGAAGCGACGGTGGACAGAAGTGCGAGGTCTGGATCGCCTTCCGGGATCAGTGCGTCGCCATTGCAGATCCCGTTGGAACCCTTGCCCCTGGCGCAACCAGTGTCGTGAGGACTGCCGGTAGCGAGGTCCTTGCCCGTTCCGGTGCCACGCGGGAGTGTCGAGAGAAGCTTGGCCAAGCATGTGAGATTGCCTATTCGGGATGTAGCCTGCCCTGAGGGCACTCTCCTTGAGTGAGGTGGGGCGACGATGATGTGTTCATCGAATTCAGGTGCTGTAGTTTCAGCGGGTTGGTGACTGTTCACGATAGGCCCGCTTTTTGTGTGATCAATTGCGCTTTTCTTTTCGGGTCCCCTTCGACGAACGGTGCTTCCTCGAAGTAAGCTGCGTGCGCGTCAAAAGTCCGGCGTGTCGGTGCAATCGAGCGCAGGAGCTTTTCCGTCCATGAGGACTCTGACGACCCACCGTGCGGGCGACGCTCATGACCATCGAAGCCCTCGCAGGGCCAGGGCTATCATCCGCTTTGGCGGGCATCGGGACGGGTCGCGTACTGCGCGGTGTCCCGGCCGTTGCATGGATACTGGCAAGACGGCTTGGAAGGAGTTGCAGGGGATGGAGAAGGGGAGTGGCACGCACATGGACAATGCCCTGGCGTTCGTTCCGTCCGGCGCGAACCTGCTGGAAGCGGTACGCGGCGATCTCACCGGCGATGGCATCGAGTATCAGCTGCTGGTCATCGACCAGCCGACACCGGAAGGGCTGGTACCCGGCCAGCACGGACCGAACCGGGTGCTGCTGTTGCTGCGCGGTGACGGGCGCGGGCGCTGGCAGCTGGCCGCGCGCAACGACAAGCTGGTGCCGTGCTCCACCCGCGGCGGCATTGCAGGCGATCCCTTCGCCTACGTGACGATCGAGGATGGTGCCTTCAGCGTGATCACCAACGGCGGTAGCCGCGAGCGCTGGAGCAGCACCTACCGGTTCCGCTATGCGCCTGCGGACAAGGCCTGCTGGGTGGATGGGGTGAGACGCAAGGTCGTGGATATCGAGACCGAAGCGACCAACATCCGGGATTACTCGGCGGCGGAGCTGGGCAGGGTGCGGTTCGAGGACTTCGACCCGTCCAGCGTCGCCGAGGTGTCGCTTCCATGAGCCAAGCTCCAACCGGCGGAAGGGAATCCGCGCTGATGAAGATTCAGGAGTTGCACTGTGTCGACCGATAGAGAGTCGCAGCTGTTGCGACAGGCGACCAAAGCCGGCATCGACTCCCCGCTTGAACTGGCCAATTTCATGGCCCAGGCAGGGCACGAGTCGCGCGGCTTGAGCCGGCTCAACGAGAGTTTCAACTTCACCCGGGGAATCTCGCAGATCCCGGTGGAGGCTGCGTGGCGCAATGGCAACGCTGCGCTGGAGAGCGCCCGCCAGGAAGCGCTGCGTGGTCGCCCGGAACACCTGGCTGAGCTGATGTACGGCGGGCGCATGGGCAACGACGCGCCTGGTGACGCGCTGAAGTACCACGGCCGCGGCTATCTGCCATTGGTCGGCAAGGAGAATTACGAGCGTGCCGGCAAAGCGCTGGATCTGGATCTGGTGAATCACCCGGAACTGGCCGCGCAGCCCGAGCACGCAGGCCGTATTGCCGTATGGCAATGGCAGACACGGGTGCCGGAGGCGGCGCGCCAGGACGTGCGCGAGGCAACGCATGCGCTCAATGGCGCGCTCAATGGCATCGAGGCACGCCGGCAACGTTTCGAGGTCTGGCAACAGAAGCTAACGCCGGAGGTGATGGCGCGACTGGATCGTGGCGAAGTCGGTGCGCCGGCGCAGACCGTTGCACGCGACATGTCGCATGCCGGCGAGCCCGGCAATGCGTTGTTCGAGGAAGCGCGCCGGCATCTGCAGCAGATGGGGCCACAAAGTGGACTGCGCAGTGCACAGGAACTCGACAATACCGCTGGCGCATTGGCGTTGGGCGCGCAGAAGGCGGGGCTGTCGCGCATCGATCATCTCCTGGCCGGCAATGACGGTCGCACGCTGTTTGCGGTACAGGGTGGGCTGGGCGATCCGGCCATGCTGCGCGCATCGGTCGATCGCGAACAGGCGGCGCAGCAGCCGCTGGCGCAGAGCAGCCAGCAGTTGGCTGCCACTGTCGCCCAGCAGGACCCGGCTGCTGCGCTCGCCCGCGAGCAGGAGCAGCGTTCTCGATCCCTGTAACACCTGATGCCGGCGGGCAGGGTGCCCGCAGGCGCTTTACGCACGACGCGTGGCGCCCTGTGGCGCCGACATGGAAACCCACTCGTAAGGACACCACATGCGAATCGTTCCCTCGAATGCCCGGCACGCCGCTGCCCGCTGCAATGCATCCATGCGCCGCCTGCCGCCGCTCTGGTTGCTGTTACTTGGACTTGCCGCAGCGTCGGCACAGGCTCAGGAAGCAGCTGCACCCGCCGTGGAAACGCCCCCCGCTGCCGAGGCGACCGTTGACGCGCCTGCAGGGGCGTCAATGGTTGCAGCACCCATGGTCACCGAAGCCGTTGGCGCGGCGCAGGCTGCCGAAGTAGCGGCTGTCGTGACACCCCCTGCGACGCCCGTGGTGGACGCACAGCCGGCGCCGGCTGCGGACCCGGCGCCTGCGCCCGTTGCGCCCGCAGCGGCGGCGCCTGTGGCCGCACCGCCTGCCGTCGTCGAGCCAACGGTCCCGGCGGTAGCGCCGGCACCGCCCGCGTTGGTCATCGTGCCGTTGCCGCCCGAGCAGGCGACCGAGCGTGCGCTCGGTGCCCGTTGTCCGGTGGATCTGGCCGGGCGACTGGCGGCCCAGGGCGAGCTGCTGATCGGCGCCTGCCAGGGTACGATGCCGGCGCATCTGGCCGCGCTGCTGGTCGCGCTGCCCGAGCAGGACATCCACCTGCCGCGCAGCTGGCGCGAGCGTGAGGTGCAGCAGAAGGCCTGGTTCAAGGCGGTGCCGGGCTACGGCCAGCGCCCGGACTTCATCGTGCGGATGGGCGACATCTGGGTGCGTTCGCTGGAAGGGCGCGACGCCGACAGCACGTTCTATCTGGTGTCAGCGCCGTTCACCTGCAGCGACCGGGTCGCCAACCGCGACGAGTACGGCGCGGAGCCGGTACGCCTGCCAGCGGGGGATTGCCGCGAGGCCTATGTGGCCCAGCGTGTGTACTAGGTGCGTGGCGATGCCGCACCGCTGGACGTTACCGCCGAGGCGATGCCGGCCATGCCGCCGTTGACGGAAGCCGATCGCGCACGCCAGTTGGCGCGCGAAGGCCGGATCACGCTGGATCACAGCAAGCTGCAGTATGGCCCGGCCATGCGCTGGTTCGTGCAGTACCCGGAGACCGCCCAAAAGGGTGGCCCGCGTGCGTTCAGTGACTGGAACCGCGAGCACCTGGCATTCGTGGTCTGGACCGGGGACCGATTCGAGCTGCGCGAGAAGGTTCCGCGCAGCCAGTGGCCCTGCGACCCGGTGGCACCGGGGGATCGGGCTTGTGGCGGCTTCCCGGATTCTGGCCCGGATCTGTTTGTGACGGCCGGTTCCTCCGCGCCGATGGCTGCCTCCGGTCCCTGAGCCGGAGTGCCGACGTGCAGCGGGAGCCGGGATGACCGGCTCCCGCGCAGTCCATCAGGCCTGCATGCTGCGGGTCTGGTTCTGCTGTTGTTCCAGTTGCTGGTCACGCTCAAGTGCAAGGCGCTGACCGGCGGCTTGCTGGTCGATGCGCTGGCTGCTCTGCTCCAGCGGCGTGTTCATCGCCATGGCCGTGTCCACCGACACGCGCAGGTGTGCCGGGTCGCCGCCCTGGCCCTGCACCGCGAAGCTGCGCGAGGCATCGGCATTCATGACCACCTCGTCGATGCGCTTGCCGCCTGCCGCGTGCATTTCGGCGGCGAGGCTGCCCGCCAGCTGAGTACTCATCACGTCCGGCACGCGCCCGACCCGCACGTCATGAGCATGCACGCCGCGGATCGCGTCGTTGAACAACGGGTTGCCCAGGTGGTTGGCATCGTCCATGCGCAGCATGCTGGTGTGATGGCCGTTCTTCTCCGCTTCGCGGCGTGCCGGTTCACCGGGCTGCAGCGGGCCGCGGATGTGGTCGTACAGATCGATAGCGCCGCCCGGGATGCCGCGTGCCGCGCGGGTGACACCGCGACGCAGTGACTCGACGTCATCGCGGTACTCCTCGATCATCTTGGCGTTGTCTTTCGCCAGCTTCTGCGTTTCCGGATGCTTCAGCACCGAGCCTTCGTCGAGGAAGTTGCCCAGTTTGTGCGCGCCGAACGAGCTGCCTACTGCAATGAGCGGGCTGTCCGGGATCAGGGCGCGCATCGGATGGTTGCTGAAGCCGTTTGCGGCGAGTGTCTTGATTTCATCCGGCTTCGCATAGATGCGGACCTGGCCGAAATGCGGCGACGCGGCGCTGACCGGATCGGAGGCCATGACGTGGTTGATCATGGTGTTGCCGCCTTCCGGAATGCGATAGCTGAGGCTGACCGCGCCGTAGGCATTGAAGGTCTCGCCCTTGACGTTGAAGTGGTGCGAGGTGATCTGGGCGAGGGCGCCGCCGAGGGAGTGGCCGGTGACGGTGACTTCGGGTGGACGCTGCCCGAGATCCTGCCCCTCCTTCTTGGCGTAAGCGAGGGCGCGTTGAGTCAGCGCGATGGCGTCCGGAGCCTGCACGTTGGTGCGGGCAACGACCATGCCACCATCGGTCAGAATCGCATCGCGTGCGATTTGTTCGGTGCCGCGATGTGCGACGACAATTTCATTGGTGTCGACTCGCTGGTAGATCGTTCCCTGATAACCGTTCAGTCGATTATCAACGTGCTCGAGAATCTTGTACTTGTGCCCGTTGATCGGGACGATCTCTTCTTGACCAGGTGCACGACGACCGACCGCATAATCCTTGTATGCATCTTCGGACAGCGCTGCATAATCTTGGCTGTTGAGGCTCATTGGCGGACCTCGCTGGCTTCAAGCGAAGCGGAGAACAGCGCATTCCTCAGTTCCGGGCGGAACTTGGTGGGATCTTCCTGGCCGCTTGCGCCGTAATCAGGAATCTCATTCACGCGCGGATAGTCTGCGCGAGGATAGTGGCGAGTCTCGGTCTCGCCTTTGACGAAGGGTGCTGCCTCAATGAACGACAGGAAGCGGGTTTCACCCTCGGCGCCGGTGGCTTTCAGCATCGCGCCGGCGCCGCTGAATTCCCACTTGCAGACGCCACGACCGTAGTAGTCCTCATCCAGCATCCGGTCGAGGTACACGGTGCCGCGATACTCGCCCTCAGCGACCTTGCGCAGCTCCACCGGTTCCTGGCTGGTAATGCGGGCGGCAGTGCCGGTGGCGGGTTCGATGTGGCCGCACTGGTCTTCGTTGGTCACGTCGTACTGCGCGACACCTTCGACCACCGCGAAATCACCGGGGGCATCCTTCAGGCGCAGCACCAGTTCATAGGCCTTGCGCGGGGTGGGGTTGAGCTTGGCGAGGCCGCGCCCGCCCTGGGCGACATCGGCTTCGGCAGCGGCACGTTCCTGGTTCATGGCGGTCTCCGGGTTGCAGGCGGTCAATAGAAGCAGAGCAAGGCACGGAATCATCTTGTGGCGCAATGTCGGCCTCCTTTGGGGGTAGAGGGATGGTTGAACTGGCAGCTCATTGCACAAGCTTCTGCACAGTGGTGGTGGTTGAGAACAGCGCGTCGCGCAGATCTTCGCTGTACCCCGACGGATCTTCCTCGCCACTGGCGCCAAAGTTGGCGACAGTGGCGGCGCGCGGATAGATAAGGTTTGGGTAATAAAGCCTAAGAGGTGAGTCGCTCTCCATGCGCTCCTTGTCGATGAACGTCAGGAATCGCGTATCCGCCTCGCCGGTCGTAGCGCGCAACATCGCGCCAACGCCCGTCAGTGCCCAGTGGCACGTGCCGCGCCCGTAGTACTCCTCGTCCTGCATACGGTCCCGGTAGAAAGTGCCGCGGTATTCGTTCTCACCGACCTTGCGTAGCTCGACCGGTTCCTGGCTGGTGATGCGCCCTGCAGTACCTGTCGCAGGCAGGATCCGACCACAATCTGCGTAGTTGCTGACGTCGTACTGGGCCACGCCCTCAACGACCGCGAACGGACCCGGCGCGTCCTTCAGTGTCAGCACCAGCTCATAGGCCTGCTTCGGTGCGGGATTGAGCTTGGCCAGGCCGCGTCCGCCCGCGGCGACATCGCGCTCTGCGTCTGCGTAAGGCGAGCACGCCGCCAGTGCCAGCAACAGGGTCGCCGGCAGCCAGCATCGTGCACTGCGCGATGGCGCTGCCGTGCTCAAGGCGTGTTCCTGCATCGTGCATCCATGTCCATATATCCTTCCCTGGTGACAGGTTTTCCGATTATGGGGTGCGCGGGAAACCCGGCGCCACCCGAGAGCGGGCAAGAGTGCCAGAAATTTGACGCATTCAGGATTGGGCGGTGGCGCGGAAGTGCTTGCGGCACAGTCGATTTGCCGGCTTCGGAACGACCGCGTACTGAATTCGATATTCAGCCGCCGATCTGTGACATCGATCATTAATTCACGCGATCATCACCCAAGCGAAATCTTCCCCCATGAACTACACGATCCGCCCCGAATCCACTGCCGACCACGCCGTCATCCATGCGCTCACCGAAGCTGCCTTCCGCCAAGCTCCGCACAGCAGCCACACCGAGCAGTTCATCGTCGATGCGCTGCGTTCGCGTGAGGAACTGAGCATTTCGCTGGTCGCCGAAACTCAGGGCCAGGTGGTCGGACACATTGCGCTGTCGCCGGTCACCATCAACGATGGCAGCACGGGCTGGTTTGGCCTGGGGCCGATTTCGGTATTGCCCGCATGGCAGGGGCAGGGCATTGGCGCGGCGCTGATGCGCGCGGCACTCGACGCGCTGGGGGGACTGGGCGCACGGGGTTGCGTGCTGCTGGGCGAGCCGGCCTATTACGGCCGCTTCGGCTTCCGTGCCGAGCCGGGCCTGGTCCTGCCGGGTGTGCCTGCAGAGTACTTCCAGGCACTTTGCCTGCAGCCTCCGCTGGCACAGGGCGAGGTGCAGTACTCACCGGCCTTCGAGGCGACGGCCTGATCCGGGCCTGGCACGTTCCCGCTCAGGGCGCGCGCCAAACGGTCGGTTCAGGTTGTGGCTTCGGAATGCGGTAGCCGCCGATGTGTTCAAGCAGTTCATTGGTACGGCGCTGCTCGACCAGTACCTCACGCAGCAGGTTGCGCACGGCGAAGATGGCGAATGGCACCAGGATCCAGACCAGGCTGATGCCCAACGCAAACAGGGTCAGCAGGGCTTTTGCACCATCCATGCACGGCGTTCCTTGGTCGAAAGCAGCCACGCTAGCACGTGGCCGCTGCCGACGGATGTCAGCCGTTATGCCGAAGATGGATCAGCGGATACGGGCGCCCCTGCGAATCGAGCGGTGAGCGACCGGTTTCGACGAAGCCCATGCGCAGATAGAAGCCCACGGCCTGCGCGTTCTGCGCGTTGACGTCGGTGCTCAGCTGTGGGCAGAGGGTCAACGCGTGCTGCAGCAGTTGGCGACCAACCCCGGTGCCACGCACGTCCGGATCAATGAACAGCGCTTCCATGTGAGTGCCGTCGATCAGCATGAATCCGAGGGGGCGATCCTGTGCGTCGACAGCAACGGTCATCGGCGCCTGCGGCAGGAAACCCGCCACTTCGGCATCGATGGCTTGGCGGTCTTCGGCACTGAGGAAGTCGTGGGTGGCGTCGACGGCGCGACGCCAGAGGTCGACGAGGGCGGCGCCTTCGTCGGCGCGCGAGGGGCGCAGGGTGGTCATGGGTTCACCAAGGTGCTTCGGAAGAGTGCGAAGTATGAGGCTTTCCGGTAGTGCCTGCAGGCGAAGATTCATCCCGCGTCGCGGTGGCGGATGAAGGGGCTGTGCGCAGTCGCGTCCGCGCGCAGCACCACCCCATCCTCGAAGTCATCGCTGTCGTTGAAGGGCACGGTCGGCCATTGTCGCCAGCGTGCCAGCCGTTCGCGGTAGTCGCTGGTGGCCGCCGCCAGTGCTTTGTCGTGCGCCTGCACGCGATCCGCTGGCAGCCCGGAACGCACGCCATGCACCACGAACGGTTCCATCACTTCGAAGCCGACGTAGCGCAGGCTGTACATCAACGGCCACAGCAGCAACCGGGTGTCGCCCTCGCGGCCGTCCACCGCGCATGCCCGCGCCGACGAGCCGGTGGTGACGCTCAGCAACGCACGCTTGCCCTGCATCACGCCGCGCTCGTGGCGGTGCCGGCTGTTGTACATCGGCCCGTAGACCAGCACGCGGTCCAGCCAGCCCTTCAGCATGGCCGGAGCCGCGAACCACCACAGCGGGAACTGCAGGATCAGCAGGTCCGCGGCCCGCAGCAGTCGCAGATGGCGCTGCACCTCGGCGGGCAGCTGGCCCTGCTCGGCGCTGTGCCGCTGTTCGCGTTGGGGGTCGAAGTGGTCGGGATGCAGGCGATGCGGATGGTGGTCAGCCGCTTCCAGCGGATCGAAGCCTTCCGCATACAGGTCGACCACGTCCACCTGCAGGTTCTCATGCCGCAGCTGCTCGGCGGCATGCGTGGCCAGATGTGCATTGAAGGACCGGGGCTCGGGGTGGGCAAGCAGGATCAGGGCGCGCATGGGTCGAGGGACTCGTGGAGTGTGCGACCATCCTCGCGGGGCCGACCTGCCCCGGCAATTACGCACCTTGAGGTAACCATGGCCTGTCCCGGAGACGTGTATGCCGCCGACTGCTCCGCGCGCGATGCGCTTGCGCTGATTTCAGGCAAGTGGGTGATGCTGCTGCTGCCGGCATTGGCGCAGGGCCCGCTTCGTAACGGCGTGTTGCTGCGGAAGATCGAAGGCATCTCGCAGAAGGTGCTGACCCAGACCCTGCGACAGCTGGAGCGCAATGGCCTGGTCGAGCGTTGCGAACGGGGCAGCAGGCCGCTGCATGTGGAGTACCGGTTGACCGAGGTTGCGCGCGGCCTGGTCGACACGCTGGCTGCCCTGGACCGCTGGGCCGAGCACAACTTTCCTGTGCTGGACGCCGCCCGTGAGCGCTTCGACGCGCGTTAGCGGCGCCTGCACGAGCCGGGGCGTACAATGCGGCCCCGGCGGCCATCCTGGCCCAGTTGAAAAGCGAGAACCGCCATGACCGATGTCCTGGGTGTACCGGTGCACGACGCCGATGAACACTGGATGCGCCATGCACTGGCCTTGGCCGAGCGCGCACAGCGTGACTTTGACGAGATCCCGGTTGGCGCGGTGCTGGTAAGTGCCGATGGCCAGCTGCTGGGCGAGGGCTGGAACCTCAATATCGCCTCGCACGACCCCAGCGCGCATGCCGAGATCGTGGCGATGCGGGCCGGGGGGAAGCTGTTGGCCAACCATCGCCTGCTGGGCAGCACCCTGTACGTGACCCTGGAGCCGTGCGCGATGTGCGCGATGGCGGTCGTGCATGCACGCGTTTCGCGCCTGGTCTACGGCGCCAGTGACCCCAAGACGGGCGCCTGCGGCAGCGTGTTCGACCTGCTCGGTGATGCCCGCCACAACCACCGGGTCGAGATCCACGGCGGGGTGCTGGCCAAGGAAGCCAGCACGCGCCTGACCAATTACTTCCGTGCCAAGCGCGGCAAGCCGCCGCTGCTGCTGGAAGACCATGTCGGCGAGGGCTGAGGGGCGAACGGGTATGATGGGCGCCTCTTTCCTTCACCGGTAGGCCGCGCGCCTGCCCAGCAACGAGGCGACACAATGGCGGACACCGGCGCGGCCAACGAACGACTGATCTGGATCGACCTGGAAATGACCGGGTTGGACACCGACAACGATTCGATCATCGAGATCGCCACCGTGGTCACCGACGCCCAGCTCAACGTGCTGGCCGAAGGTCCGGAATTCGCCATCCATCATCCGCTGGAAACGCTGGAGGCGATGGACGAGTGGAACCGCAACCAGCATCGCCGTTCGGGCCTGTGGCAGCGCGTGGTGGACAGCACCACCACCCTTGGCCAGGCCGAGGCGCAGACGGTGAACTTCCTGGCACAGTGGATTCCGGCAGGCCTGTCGCCGATGTGCGGCAACTCGATCTGCCAGGACCGTCGCTTCCTGCACCGCCAGATGCCGCGCCTGGAGAAGTACTTCCACTACCGCAACCTGGACGTGTCCACGGTGAAGGAACTGGCCAAGCGCTGGGCGCCGACCGTCGCCGCTGGTGTCGGCAAGAACAGCAACCACACTGCCCTCAGCGATGTGCATGACTCCATCGCCGAGTTGCGCCACTACCGCCAGTTCATGGGGGCGCTGTCGGGATTGCCCACGGCCTGAACAACGACGCCGGGCATGGCGCGGCGCTGTCGGATGACACGCGAACTGGTAGTGCCGGCCGCTGGCCGGCAAGGCGTCGGGGTCGGATCCCTTTCCCGCGGAAAGGGCTCTGACCCCTCTGTCGTACCCCGCGACGAACCGTTCAACTCCCTGGCGCTAAGATCGGCGCCATGAACGAGCCCATCCTGCTCCCCCGCGACATCGCCCACGACGCCCGCGACTGGTCCGACCTGCAGCGGGCGGTGGCGCTGCTGGAAGCGCCGACCCTGACCGCGCGCATGGCGAACCTGGTCGGCACGCCGCTGGAGTTCGCGGTGAAGGCGCTGCCCGGCTCGGTTTCCAATCGCATCCATGGCGCCGTGCAGGCGGCACTGTCCAAGTCCGCGCAGGCCGCGCTGTGGAGCATGGACAACACCCCGGGCAAAGGGGCCTCCACCCGTTGGCACAAACTAGCGGCAGCCACCTCCGGCGCGGTCGGCGGCGCGTTCGGCTTTGCGGCCTTGTTCATTGAGCTGCCGGTGTCGACCACCATCATGATGCGCGCGGTGGCCGACGTGGCCCGCAGCGAGGGCTTCGACCTGTCCGAGTTCAGCACCCGACAGGCATGCCTGGAGGTATTCGCGCTGGGTGGCAACTCGCCGCGCGATGACGCCAGCGAGACCGGCTACTACCTGGCCCGCGGCTTCACCACCGACGTGATGCGGCATCTGTCGGCCGAACTGGCCGGGCGTGTGGTGACCGGCCGTGACCTGACCCTGGGCGTGGCGCCGAAGGAAGCCGGCAAACTGCTGGCGAAGATGGTGGAGAAGGTGGCGGCGCGGTTCGGCGTGGTGGTCACCGAGAAGTTCGCCGCGCAGGCGGTGCCGATTGTCGGTGCCGCTGCCGGGGCAACGCTCAATACCATGTTCACCGACTACTACCAGGACATGGCGCGTGGCCACTTCATCGTGCGCCGGCTGGAGCTGAAGTACGGGGAAGATGTGGTGCGCACCTGCTATGACAGGGTGGCACATGGTGGCGTGTTGATCGAGCCGACGCTGTAACCGGCTTTGGGGTCGCTTTTGGGGGCAGAGCCCTTTGCGTTGCAAAGGGATCCGACCCCTGAGCAGGCCATCCTTGCCTGCCGGGCACAACTGTTTTGCCACGACACGCCTGTTGCCTTTCGCAGGCGGTCCCCATTCTTGCTGGCACTCCCCCTGCAAGAGATGTCCGCCATGTTGTTCACCTCCCACCGTCTGGGCCCGCTGACCCTGCCCAACCGCATCGTGATGCCGCCGATGACCCGCTCGCGTGCGGCTGCCGGCAACGTTGCCACCGCCGAGATGGCGACCTATTACGCGCAGCGTGCCGGTGCCGGCCTGATCGTCAGCGAAGGCACCCAGATCAGCCCGCAGGGCCAGGGCTATGCCTGGACGCCGGGCATCCACAGCCCCGAACAGGTAAAGGGCTGGCGGCAGGTGACCGATGCGGTGCACGCCGCCGGTGGCCGCATCTACGCGCAGCTGTGGCACGTCGGCCGCGTCTCGCATGTGGCCCTGCAGCCCGATGGCGCGGCGCCGGTGTCGTCCTCGGCATTGCTGGCCGAAGGCGTGAAAGTGTTCGTCGACCCGACAGGGGCAGGTCCCGAAGCCGGCGTCGGCGAGATGATCCAGCATTCGATGCCGCGCGCGCTGCGCGGGGACGAGATTCCGGGCATCGTCGCCGATTACGCGCAGGCCGCCCGCAATGCGCTGGAGGCGGGCTTCGACGGCGTCGAACTGCATGGCGCCAATGGCTACCTGATCAACCAGTTCATCGACTCGCAGGCCAACCAGCGCACCGACGGCTACGGCGGTTCGCTGCAGAATCGGCTGCGCTTCCTGCGCGAGGTGGTGCAGGCGGTAGTCGCAGTGGCCGGCGGTGATCGCGTTGGCGTGCGCCTGGCGCCGCTGACCACGCTGCAGGGCGCGGTGGACGATACGCCGCAAGCGACCTATCTGGCTGCCGCGCACCTGCTCGGCGAGATGGGGGTGGGCTACCTGCACATTGCCGAGGCCGATTGGGACGATGCACCGCCGATGCCGGTGGCCTTCAAGCAGGCGCTGCGCATGGTCTACCCGGGCACGCTGATCTACGCAGGCAAGTACACCGCCGATCGCGCCGGGCAGGCGCTGGCCGAAGGCTGGGCCGACCTGATCGGTTTCGGCCGGCCGTTCATCGCCAACCCGGACCTGCCTGAGCGCCTGCGTACGGGTGCAGAACTGAATCCGCCGGATCGCGCCACGTTCTTCGGCGGTGGTGTGGAGGGCTTC
>NZ_JAOCLC010000080.1:0-19094 GCF_029845105.1 Stenotrophomonas sp. GD03654
CACCGCCCCACCTCTGACAGATTTCTGCGGCTGTTGGTAGGTGTCGACCTTGGTCGACACGGTAGATCCACGCCATGCGGGGATAAGACCGACCGTGGGAATGCGGGGTCAACCGACTTCGTACAACTCCAGCGGCAGGTCGTCGGGGTCGGCGAAGAAGGTGAAGCGTCGGCCGGTGTATTCGTCGACGCGGATCGGTTCGCAGGCGACACCATGCGCGGCCAGGCGCTGGATGAAGGGTTCCAGTGCAGTTACCCGGAACGCGAGGTGGCGCAGGCCCTGGGCCTCCGGGCGGCTGGGACGGGGCGGCGGCGAGGGGAAGGAGAACAGTTCCAGCTGCCCGCCGTCGGGCAGGGCCAGGTCCAGCTTCCAGGAATCGCGTGCGGCGCGGTGGTTCTCGGCCAGCACGCGCAGGCCGAGGATGCGCACGTAGAAGTCCTTCGAGCGTGCGTAGTCGCTGCAGATCAGTGCGGCGTGGTGGATGCCCAGCAGGCCGTCGGAAGCGGTGTTCATTGCAGGGTGTCCAGCCAGCGCTGGGCGATCTTCAGCGCCAGCGGATAGGGTTCGGGGTCGTTGCGGTTGGTCAGTACGATCACGGTCAGGTGCTTCTCCGGGTGACGCACGATCA
The DNA here is from genome assembly GCF_029845105.1 of Stenotrophomonas sp. GD03654. Lineage (NCBI taxonomy): Bacteria > Pseudomonadati > Pseudomonadota > Gammaproteobacteria > Lysobacterales > Lysobacteraceae > Stenotrophomonas > Stenotrophomonas sp. GD03654. The sequence goes on from NZ_JAOCLC010000080.1 coordinate 629, forward strand.
CGTTGCGGAAGCCGATGCTCTCGCCGCTGTGCCATTGCACCGGGCCATTCAGGCGCCAGCCGAAGCCGTAGTGCGGTACATCCGGTTCGGGCGTCGATGTGGCCGGACTGAACATCGCCCGGCGCGAGGCCTTCGACAACAGGCGGTCGTCGTACAGCGCCGCATCCCACCGGGCCAGGTCGTCCAGCGAGGAATAGATGCCGCCATCGCCGAGCACGGCACTGGTGGTGCTCTGGTCGGTGCGTTGCCAGTGGCCATCGATCCGGCTGTAGCCATAGGCGCGTGCGGTGATGGTATCCACGCCGTCCTGGTGGGCCACGGTGTGGGCCATGCCCAGCGGGCGGAAGATGCGTTGCTGCAGGAAGGCGGCGAAATCCTGGCCGGACGCGCGGCCGACGATCAGTGCCAGCAGTGCATAGCCGCTGTTGCTGTAGCGGTACTGCGAGCCCGGTGCGAAGTTCAGGCGGTCCTGGCGCGACAGCAGGGCCAGCACATCGGCATCGTGTACCTGCCGTGGGTCTGCCGGGTCCATCAGGTCTTCGTAGTCGAGCAGGCCGCTGGTGTGCGACAGCAGCTGGCGCAGGGTGATGGCCGCCGCTGCCGGCGGCAGCTCGGGCAGCCACTGGCGGGCGGTCTGGTCCAGCCCGAGCCGGCCGTCTTCCACCAGCAGCAGCACCGCCGCAGCGGTGAACTGCTTGCTGACCGAGGCCAGCCGGAAGTTGCTGGCGGCGGTCACGGCAGTACCGTCTTCCACCACCGCCAGGCCATAGCCGCGGCGGAATACCGGTTGCCCATCGTGCAGCACCAGAACTGCGGCGCCGGGTACCTGGCCATCGTAGGCCTGCATCAGCCCGTCGATGCCCGCGTCCGGTGGGGTCAGCACCGGTGCGGCGCAGCCTGCCACTGGCAGCAGGCCCAGCACGACGGCGAACAGGGCGACGGCAGGGCGCATGGTGGCTCCGGATGCGTCAGGGTGAAGGCGTGGGTGTAGTGCTGGCCGGCTGCGCCATCCAGCGCTCCATCTTGCGGTCCAGCACATCCAGCGGCATCGAGCCATCCTTCAGCAGTTCGGCATGGAAGCGGCGCAGATCGAAGGCTGCACCCTGGCGTGCCTTGGCCTTGTCGCGCAGGGCGACAATGGTGGTCAGGCCAGCCACGTTGGACAGTGCCTGGCCGGGCTGGGCCATGATCCGCTCGACTTCAGCGTTGGCATCATCGCTGCTCATGTCCACCGTCTTCTGCAGGTAGGCCACGGCCTGCTGCTTGCTCCAGCCCTGTGCGTTGACGCCGGTATCGGCCACCACGCGCGCGGCGCGCAGCAGGCGCGAGTACAGGTAGCCGATGCGGTCGTAGGGATCGGTGTAGATGCCCAGGTCCTCGCCCAGCGTTTCCGCGTACAGGCCCCAGCCTTCGACGAAGGCGAGGTCGCCACCGAGGCGGCGGAAGCGCGGCAGCTTGGCCAGCTCCTGCTGCAGGCCAAGCTGCACGTGGTGGCCGGGGATCGCTTCGTGCAGGTACTGCACCGGCACGTTCCAGCGCTTGCGGCTGGGCAGGTCGCGGGTGTTCACGTACAGCACGCCGGGTTGCCCGGCCGGTGACGGCTGATAGGCTGCGGCGGCGGCGGTCAGCGCACGTTCCGGTTCCACTGCGCGCACGTCCAGCGTCGACTTGGGCAGGGTGTCCAGTACCTGCGGCAGGCGCGCATTGACCTGCTGCTGCACCTGACGGTAGCGGTTGATCAGCGCATTGGCGTCGCCGTACTGGAACTGGCGGTCATTGCGCATGCTGCGCAGCAGTTTGGATGGCGTTCCACGCAGCTTGGCGTCCTTCATCACCGTGGCGATCTGTGCCTGCAACTCCTGCACGCGCTGCTCGCCCAGTGCATGCAGCTGCGCGGCAGTCTGGTCGCTGGCGGTGGTCTGCACGATCAGGTTGGCGTACCACGCCTGGCCATCGGGCAGCGCGCTGAGGCCACTGCTGGCGCGCGTGGCGGGCAGGTATTCGGTGGCAATGAAACCGCGCAGGGCGCGATAGGCCGGCATGATGCGCAGTTCGATCATGCGCTTGTACTCGGCACTGATGCGCGCCTTGTCCTCGGCCGCGATGGTGCTGGGCATGGTGCGGATCGGCGACCAGAAGATGCTCTCTTCAGCGGTCGGCTTGATGACCGCATCCAGCTGCGGCAGCACCTTCTCCATCAGGTCGCGCGGCTGTACCACGCCAGCCTTCATGCCCTGGCGCATGTTCTCGATGGCCTGGTCGAACAGCTCGGGAATGCCCAGCGCGCGGCGCGACCAGGTGTCGTAGTCCTGCACGGTGTTGAACGGCTGTGCGCCGGCACCGGCGCCGAGGATCGCCATGATGCTGCCGACGTTGTAGTACTGGCTGATCGGCATCATCCAGCTGGGGTAGCGCTCTGCGGCCAGCGAGGCGCGCGCATCGCGCACGAAGATCTCGTAGCTGAGCAGGTCCTGGCCCTGCAGGCCGTCGCTGCCGAGCTTCTCCACCTTGCCAAGCCACTCGGTGGTGAAGTCGTGCGATTGCTGGCGCCATGCGGCGGACAGGATGTTGGGCAGCTGGTCGTTGTAGCGGGCCTCGCCCTGGAAGGTCGCCTGCAGCGGATTCAACCGCATCGAGGCATCCCAGTACTCGTCGTACAGGCGCTCCAGCTGCACCTGCTTGGGTACGGCCCGGGCCGGTGCGACCGGACGCGGCGCGGCGCGGCGCGCCGAGCTGCCACGGGCCGGCGCGGTGGCGCGGGCGGGCCTGGCCTTGGGCTTGGCGGCCTGGCGGGTCTGCGCGGCGGCAGGGCGGCTGGCCTTCTTTTTCGCTGCTTCGGCCGACGGCACGGCGCTGAACAGGAACAACGCGGCGATGGCGGCGGCCAGGGCGCGGGTGGGATGCGGCATCAGGAGCTTCCGTGGAACACAGACCGTGGAGCTTGCACGATCCGGCCGCGTACGGCCAGCGTGAAGGCGCAGTCAGCTTTCTGCTGCTGGGGCTTCAGTCAGCCGCGGCTGCGGCGCGCAGCGCGGCGGCTCTGTCTGCACCCAGATAGCGGGTAATGGCACGCCGCATCAGGTACAGCAACGGAATCAAAGCGATCGCAAAGCCCATCTTGTAGATGTAGTTGACGCTGCTGACGGCGAGGAACAGCGAGGTCGACCAGTGTTGCGGGCCCAGCACGAAGGCGATCCAGATCACCACGAAGCTGTCCACCAACTGCGAGACCGCGGTCGATCCGGTTGCGCGCAGCCACACGTGGCGCTCGCCGGTAGCCTGGCGGATGCGATGGAACACCGCCACGTCGATCAGCTGGCCGAGCAGGAAGGCCACCAGCGAACCGGCGATGGTCCACATGCCCTGGCCGAACACGGCTGCGAACGCGGCCTGGTAGTCCGGCACACCGTGGCCATCCATCGAAGTGACCCACCAGCTGGCCGGCGCCAGCGAAATGGCCGCGAAGGCGAACAGGAAGCCGTAGCCGATCAGCACCACCGCCAGCCACGAGATGAAGCGCACGCCGCGCTTTCCGAAAAACTCGTTGATGGTGTCGGTCATGATGAACACCACCGGCCACAGCAGGGTGCCGGCGGTGAAGCTGAGCGAGCCGGTCTGGCCGAACAGGTTCCAGTTCAGCGGATCGATGCCCAGGGTGTCTTCCAGCGCGAAGATCTTCACCCCGATCAGCTCGGCCAGCACCGCGTTGCCGCAGAAGAACGCGGCCAGCACGATGAACAGCAGGACCGCGCGGTCCTGCAGCGGGCGCTCGATCGGCGCCGGTGTCATTCGGTGCGTTCGCCAGTGCGTTCGCCGGCACGGGTGAACGGCACGCTGGACGGCGCTACGGCACCGCCGGAAATGATGAAGCTCATCGCCTGGTCGACGGTCCAGTCGGTCGGGGTCAGCAGCTCCACCGGCACGATCTCCAGATAACCCGAGGTCGGGTTCGGCGTGGTCGGCACGTACACGGCGGCCAGCTCACGGTCGGTGCCGTGTTCCTTGATCACGCGGGTGACCAGACCGACCGATTTCATGTCGCGGTGCGGGAAGTCGATCAGCACCACGCGCTGGGTGCTGCCCGGCTCGGTCTGAAGCATGTCCAGCAGCTTCTTGGCGCTGTCGTAGATGATGCTGGCCAGCGGAATGCGCTTGATGACCGCGCCCACCCAGCGCAGCAGGCGCTGGCCGAGCACGCGGCGGCTGGCCACGCCCACCGCCAGGATCACCAGCAGGGTGGCCAACAGGGCGATGGTGTCCTGGATCCACTCGGCGCGGACCCAGCCGAGGTAGTGCGGGAAGCTGGTCGCGATCTGCTCGGAAAGTGGTACCACCAGCGGGCTGGAAATGCCCGACAACAGCACGAACACGAACTTGACCACGACCCAGGTCAGCCAGATCGGCAGCAGGGTGAGCAGGCCGGTCAGGAACAGGCGCTGCAGGGAAGGGCGGGGAACCAGGGCGGGGGCTTCGAGCGACATGTGCGCATTGTAGCGGCCGCCGTGGGTCGATTACGCTGGGGAATCGACTGCGGCAACGGCACATGGAAGGGAAGCTGTGTTGAAGATTCTGCGCGGACTGGGCTGGACCCTGGCAGGCCTGCTGGTGCTGGCCATCGTCGTGTGGTGCGCTTCGCGCATGTGGCCGGTGCCCGAATCGCGCCTGCAGGCGCAGCAGCGACTGGAAGCACGCCTGCCGGCGACCGGCCACAACGGTTATGCCTTGTTGTGGACGCTGCCGTTCGACGATCTGGATGCCCAGCAGCGCGAGCAGGCGCTGGCCGAGGATGTACGGCGCTGGGAAGCCGATGCACATGGCGGAAGCAGCGGCCGGACACACCTGGTGGCCAACCATGCCGAGCTGCACTCGCGGCCCGGGGCCAGTTGCGGGCCGGCCGCCAGCGGCTGTCTCGCCCAGGTCCGCGCGGACCCGCAACGCTTCGTGGAGGCCCACGCCGGGCACCAGCAGTTGCATGCGCGGCTGGATCAGCTGGCCGACGCCGACTACTTCGCGTCGCCGTTCCGGCCGAAGGGCGAGGGCATTCTGGTCCCGTTGCCGGCCTATGGCGTGGTGATGGACGCCACCAGTGCACGCGCGCTGGCCTACGTGCAGGGTGACATTGACGGTGCCCTGCGTGGTGCCTGCCGTGGCCTGCAGCTGGGCCGGCGACTGGTGCCCGGCGGCAGCTATCTGGTCGAGAGCATCATCGGTGCCAGCCTGGTGCAGGCCAATGCCCAGCTGCTGGCTGACATGCTGGTCGAACTGCCTGCCGACCACCCCCTGCCGGCCGAGTGCGAACAGGCCATGCAGCCGTTGCGGGCCGAGGAACAGAGCCTGTGCCGTGCGATGCAGGGCGAGTACGCGATGAGCCGGGCGGCGATCGAGTCCTCGGCCCAGGAATTTGGTGGCGTCCTGGTGCTGGATCGGAGCAGCACGTTGGCGCGCGTGGCCGGCAATCTTGGCTGGGCCTGTGGCGCAGCCGCCACGGCCGCGCTGGAGGCCGATCGGCCGCTGCCGGTACAGGCGCCGCCGCAGCGGGACTTCGGTTGCCTGTCCAATGTGATGGGGTGCGTGCTGACCGAGATCGCCGCGCCGGTCTATCCCGCATATTCGTCACGGTCCCAGGATGCGGCGGCGATGCTGCGCCTGCTTGGCGCCCAGCGCTGGTTGCGGCAGCAGGCGCAGGACCCGGCTGAGGCGCTGCAGCGGTTGCCTGCGCAGTTCCGCTCGCCGGTGCGGTCGCCGCGGCTGTCCGTCGATGGCCGCCATCTGCTGGTGCCGCGTCGTTCGCCACCGCGTGGTGACGCTGAGAGCCCCTGGTTGTCCGTACCGCTGATGGCCGACGCCGGCGCCCGGCGCAACTGCCGCTGCCCGCGACTGAACCGTGGCTCAGCCGGTACCGGCCTGCGGATCGAATGCCCAGCCATCGCCGACGGTCTGCAGCGTCCAGCGGCGGGTGCCACGCAGTGGCTGCCAGTGCACGCTGTCCTTGTCGTTCTCGATGCTGCCTTCGGCGCGCCTTACCTTGCGCGTGGAGAAGTTCACGCTCAGCGATTCGGTCTTCCCGGAATTGCGCATCACCGAATCTTGGTCGTAGCCGATCAGCGCGAACGCGCCATCCTGCCAGCGGAAAGTGAAGGCGGTGGTACCCATCGACCAGCTTCCGGCGCTGGCGAATGAAAACAGCGCGATCCTCAACGTGCCACGCTGGATGCTGACACCACCTTCTTCAAGCGGATCGCTCATGACCGGGTTGTCCGGGCGCGGAATCAGCTGATGGTCCTGCACCGCCAGCACATAGCCGGTTGGGCGCGACCATGCCACGGCGAGAATGCGCGGGTTGCTGTCGTATGGCGATGGGCCGAAGCCATCGTGTTCGATGACATTGCGCGGATCCTGCTGGCGCAGCACCAGTACCAGGTCCGCGCGGCCATCCCGGTCGAGATCGCCTTCGATGCTGGACTCCAGCGTCCAGCCGTCGGGCACGAAGCCGGCAGCAGTGGCAGCCTGGGCCGGCAGCGTCGGGTACTGCACCGTCGGCAGGTCGAGCGCATGGGCCGCGCACGGCAGGGTGCTCAGCAGTGCTGCAAGGGTGTAGGGGCGCATCGGGGCCTCCATGGCAGAGGGCAAAGAGGATAGCGCCCCAGCGTTGATTCAGCGTGCGTGCGGCTTCAGGCGCAGATAGACCTGCTTGCGCACCTGGGCGACAACCTCGCCGCTTTCATCGACCACGTCGTTGCTGAACCAGCGCAGCACCTTTTCACCGCCAGCTGCTTCGGCCCGCAGTTCATCCAGCAGCGCATCGTCGATGCGGAACGACGTACGCACCGTGCCGCGGCCGGGCTTGAGGAAATCGATGGCACCGGCCCGGTCCCATACGTAGTAGTCGCGGCCGAGGATGTGCAGCAGGCCCAGCATCCAGAACGGATCGGTCATCGCAAACAGGCTGCCGCCGAAGTGGGTGCCGACATAGTTGCGGTTCCATGGCCGCAGGCGCAGTTCGACATCGATCTGCCGGTAGTCCGGCGTGATGCGGGTGACGTGGATGCCGGTGAACAGGAACGGCGGCCAGAGATTGATACCGAAGCGGAACAGGCGGGCGTTCATGCGAAGGCCGGGCAGGAGGCGAGGCTGCCAGTCTAACCATTCGCATGCGTATGTTGTAGCCTGGGCGAGCGTCCGCACGATTCGGACGTGGTCCGGCGAATTGTAGAGTCGAGCTTGCTCGACTGCTTTCAGGGCAGCAGCGAATACGCTCGACGCCATCCGATAGCTATTTCAGGGTTTTCCCGATGGGTACGGCCCGGTCTCCGGCCCATGCTGTTTACATGCCCAGCCCTGCCTTGTTGCGCGGTCGATTTTCCGCAATCGGATGCTTCTACGTAGTCACCGCTGTCACCGCGGGTCGTCGACGCATCTTTGCAGATACGCGACACGCGGCGCCCCTGATGGACGGCCTTCGTGACAGTGACCGCCGTGGACTCACGCGATCATTTGCCTGGGTGGTAATGCCCGATCATCTGCATTGGGTCATGCAGCTGCGTCAAGGAACCCTGGGGCGATGCATGCAGTCACTGAAGTCCAGAGTGGCCATTGCAGTCAATGTGCACTCCGATGAAGGACGGCCGGTGTGGCAGCGGGGCTACTACGATCATCTGATCCGGAATGAGGCGGATGTTCGGCAACAGTCACTGTATGTACTGGCCAACCCCGTGCGCGCGGGCCTGACACCGCGGCTGGGAGACTATCCGCTTGCGTGGTGTCGCTGGCCGCTGGAATGAGGCGGAGGCAGTCCAGCAAGCTCGACTCTACAGGCGGTGTGCACATCCCGCGTCATGCGCCGTCGATGACATACCCGTCGCGGCCGTTGGCCTTGGCCTGGTACAACGCGGTGTCGGCGCCTTCGACGAAATGATGAGGTTGCAGCGTGCCATCGGGTACGCGGGTGAACACGCCGATGGTGAGGGTGACGCCTGCTTCGCTGCCGTCACCGGGCGCCGGCACTGCACGCACGCAGGCGATCAGGTCCTCGATGACCTGGCGCGCGCCTTCGGCCGGGGTATCCGGCAGCACCAGCGCGAACTCATCGCCGCCGTAGCGCGCGGCCATGTCACGCGGGCGCCGCGCATGCGCGCCGATCAGGCGTGCGACATCGCGCAGCACGCGGTCGCCGACCTGGTGGCCATGGCGGTCGTTGTGGCGCTTGAAGTGGTCGACGTCGATCAGCGCCAGGCTCAAAGGCTTGCCACTGCGCCGGGCTGCATCGCATTCCTGCTGCAGCGACTGCTCGAAGCGCAGGCGGTTGCCAAGACCGGTCAGCGCGTCGCGGTTGGCCTGGCGGTGCCAGGCCGAGATCCGCCAGATCGCCCAGGCCAGCAACACCAGCAGAACGCCCAGCATTGCGCTGGCCGGTGCCCACCACAGGTCACCGGCGCGCAACAGCAACCAGCTCAGCAGCGGTGGAAGCGGCAGCGAGCACAGCGCAGCAAGCCATGGCAGGCGCAGGCCGAGCAGGATCACGCACAGCGCCACCAGCACGCCGCTGATGGCATGCTGCCAGAGGCGTGGCAGCAGATCGATCTGCTTGTGCTGCAGCAGCATCGAAGCAATGTTGGCCTGGTACTCACTGCCGCTCATCCAGAACTCGCGGGTGGTCGGGGTCAGCAGCCGCGGTGCGATGCCGCTGGCGGTCATGCCCACCATGATGCGGCGGCCATGCAGCATCGCCATGTCCACGTGACCATCCAGCACGTCGGCATAGGACACCTGCGGCAAGCGCTCGGGCGGCCCGGCATAGCGCACGCGCACATAATCGTTGCGCCGCCATTGATAGGGCGAACCGATCTCCGGATGGGGGTCAGGCAGGCCGTGCACCGCGCCCGGCGGCAGGTCGGCCAGCGCCAGCCCCAGCGCCGGCCAATGCGCCTGGCCGATGCCGGCGTGCAGGTACACGCCGCGGGCGACACCATCGCCGTCCACTTCAACGTCGGTGTGGCCGATGGCGGCGGCACTGGCCGCAATCTGCGGTACCGGCAGCATTTCCTCAGCCATGCGATCACCGGCCGCGGGCGCGGCCAGCACCGGCAGCACTACCCGGCCATTGCGGCGGATGGCCGCGGCCAGCGCCTCGTCCTGGCGGCTGTCGCGGCGGTCCGGTTCGGACAGCATCAGGTCCAGTGCAACGCGTTCGGCACCGGCATCGGTCAGCCGGTCCAGCAGGCGGGCATGGATCGAGCGGGGCCAGGGCCATTGGCCGATGCGCTGCAGGCTGCCTTCGTCGATCGCCACGATCAGCACGCTGGGGTCGGGACGATAGTCCCAGTTGCCGACCATGGCGTCGTAGGCAGCTTCATCCTGCCGCCACAGCCATTGGCCCTGGCTGGCGATCACGGTCAGCACGCCAGCCAGCAGCGCCAGCAGGATCCTCTTCGACCACGGCAGTGGCGAGCGCCTCATAACAACAGCCACAGCAGCAGGGCGCCGCCGCCGGCGCCGTAGCACAGGCGGCACGGCAGCTTGATCTGCTGCGCCGGCGAGTACTCGCCGGCATGACCGTCATCGTCGATGTACTGCACGCGTACATGCAGGGTGCCGCTCCACGGCCGCTTGAAGCTGACCTGTGGCTCGGCAACCGTCTCATCGACCAGGGGGGCCTTGAAGTCGCCGCGGCGATCGACCTGCACCCGGTAGCGCTGGCCGTCGCTGCCGGCCTGCCAGCGCAGGGTCAGCTCACCGTGCGCGGCCTCCGGCGGCTGCAGGGCCGGATCGACTGGTTCATTGCTCAGTTGCAGCGGCAGCGCCTGGCCATAGCGGCCCTGGTGACTGTTGCCATCGCGCGAGGCCACGCGCCAGAAGTACTGCCCCGGCGGCAGTGGTTGTGCCAGGCGCAGGTCGGTGCCCTGGGTCGTCTGTTCCTGCAGTGGCTGCACGAAGCTCGGCTCGGCGGCGATCTGCAGCACGCTGCTGCGTGCGCCGGGGGCCTGGCTCCAACGGAAACGCGGCCGGTCGCTGTTGATCGTCTGTCCATGCAGCGGGGCCACCGTCAGCGGTGGCGGCGGTTGGTCGCTGAGTTCGAAATCAACGCTGGCATCCAGGCCTTCCACGCCCTGCGCGTCGACGGCGCGCAGCAGCACGCGCAGCTGCCCGGGCGGCAGGTCGCCGATGGCCAGGCGGGTGTCTTCGGTGGTTGCGGCAAACAGCAGGATTTCCGGCGTTGCCGCCTGCACCACTTCCACGCGGTAGTGCGCGGCGCCAGGGACCGCTTCCCAGGCCAGCAGGGTCGGCAGCGGCGCCAGGCGAAGCTGGTCATTTCGCAGCGTCGGCGCCGGCAGCAGGAGCGAGACCGCAGCGGGGGCTGCGTCTGCGCTGCTGCTGCGGGTAGCCTGTCCAGGTTGGACCATGCGCTGGCCGTGGGTGTTGCCGACCTGCACCTTGCCCTGCAGGACCTCGGTGGCGGCAACCTGGTCGGTGTCACCGGCGCTGACCCGGAACACGGTACCGCGCACGCTGCTGGTCGCGGTGGGGGCGTCGATGATGTAACGCGATGCCGGGCCGCGGGCGGGCGTCACCCGGTTGCTGGCACGGCCCTGCTGCAGGCGCAGGCGGGTATCGACCATGCCAGTATGGCCATAGCGGCTGAGCTGGTCCAGGCGCAGCCGGGAATACTCGCGCAGCTGCAGGCGCGAGGCGTCGGCGAATTCAAGAGTGACGCTGGAGTCGCCTTCGGTCTGCACGGTGTCACCGATGCGAAGCTGTTCCCCGGCGAGTATCGCGCGGGTGGCACTGCCATCGGCGCCTGACAGCTCAACCTTGCCGCGCACCGACAGCACGCGGGCGGGCGCAGGCTCGATGCGCAGCCAGCTGATCGGGAAGCGCAGCAGCTGGCCCGGCGGCAACTGGTAAGGATTGTCGATGCGGTTGTGCTGCTGCAGCTGCTGCCAGCGTACCGACGGCTTCAGGTACAGGCTGCCCAGATCCCACAGGGTATCGCCGGGACGGACCCGGTAGTTCCAGTCCTGGGCGGTGGCCAGACCCGGCAGCAGCAGGAGGGTACAGAGCAGGATGCCCTGGAAGCGCATGGCGAACGACAGCGAGCGGACGAAGGTCACAGTTTGCAATCCCGGCAAAACGGGGGTGCAGCTGCAAGACCCCATGGCCCCGACCTCATCCCCCCGAACGGATCGTGGCGGCCGAGCGGCCGCCATCCCGCGCATTATTGCCCGCGTTCAGTGCAGGGATTCTGAACGAAGTCCGTTCCCGTTCAGAACAGCAGGGAGGCCATCCGGCGGCGGTACTGGCCAACCAGGTCCTCGTCGGAGATCACATTGAAGGCGTCGATCAGGGCCTTGCGCGGCAGCCCTTCCTCGAAGGCGCGGTCGATCCGCAGCATTTCCAGGAACTGGGCGAGTGCGGCCTCATCGTGGCCGCCCAGCAGCAGCTGCACGCCGCGCAGGTGTCGGGCCTTGAGGTCTTTGCCGTCGGCGGCAATGCGCGCGTCCAGCACTTCGGCCGCGGGTGCATCCTTCAGTGCGGCGGCGAAGGACAGGCGGGCACGGGCGCGCACGGCACGGTCGTCGGTGGCGAGATTGGCGGGCAGGCCGTCGATCAGCGTGCCGGCCTCGTCCACGCCGCCGATCTGCAGCAGGGCCAGGGCCAGGTCGAGCTTCAGCTCGTCCTTGTCCGGCTCGGCGGCGATCTGCGCACGCAGCACATCCACCTGTGCCTGCGGGTCCAGCGGTGCCTGGTCTTCGGCAGCGGCGTCGCCGATGTCGGCCGGCACGATGCCGTGCTGGGCCAGGAATTCACGCAGCTGACCTTCCGGGATGGCCCCCGGGAAGCCATCCACCAACTGGCCGCCCTTGACCAGGAATACGGTCGGCACCGAGCGGATCTGGAAGGCCGCAGCGATCTGCTGTTCAGCGTCGACGTCGACCTTGGCCAGCTCGAAGGCGCCGTTGTATTCGGCGGCCAGCTTTTCCAGCATCGGCCCGAGCGTCTTGCACGGCCCGCACCAGGTGGCCCAGAAGTCGACCAGCACCGGCGTCTGCAGCGACTTCTGCAGGACTTCGGCCTCGAAGGTCGCAGTGGTGGCGTCGAATACGTAGGTCGTCTCGGTCATGGGGGAGGCATCGTTTGGCATCTGGAAACCGATTCTATGGTGACGATCGATACCGGTCTCAACCCGCGATGCCGCAAATGCCCGACAATGCGGCCTTCCTGCCGCTGTTGTTCCGGAGCCCGCATGTCGTCATTGTCCCCGCTGTTGCGCCTGTCCGGGGTGATCGCCGCGCTGCTGTTCGTGCTGGCGGTGATGGGCTTCGGCTCCGGCCTGGAAGGTTATGCACAGGCGCGGCACCCGGTGGCCCTGCTGGGTGCGCGGGGCGTGCCGCACGCGTTGGCCTTCAATCTGCTGGGTTTCGTGCTGCCGGGCCTGCTGGCGGTGGTGGTGGCCGAATGCCTGCGCCGGCGACTGCCGGCCAGCGCTGGCTGGGCGCCGCGGGTGGGCAGCCAGATGCTGCTGTTGGGCGGGCTGGCCTTCGCCGCGATGGGCTTGCTGCCGCTGGATGTGGACGATCTGCACGGGCCAGCCAGCCAGCTGCATGCCAGTGCCTGGATGGTCTGGGTGCTGGGCTTCGTCGCCGGCACCCTGTTGCTGGGCATCTCCCGGTTGCGCCAGGCGCGCGGCCGCGCCCTGGGCGGGGTGGCGGTTGCCTGTGGCGTGCTGGCCGCGCTGGCGGCCTTTGCCCTGCAGGGCGTGTTGCCGGCGCCGCTGGCACAGCGGCTTGCCTTCGCCTGCTGGGCCGTCTGGCTGGCACTGGCCCTGCCGCTGTCGCGCCCGCACTGAGACGGCCTCCGGGCGCAATCGGCGCCGGCGGTCGACGGGCAGGATTGGAGCCATTTGCCGCACTGCGGTACGCTGTACCGCTTTGCCGCCGCAACCGCGTGTTACATGACCAGCGTCGAACCCAACGTTTACGATCCGCAGCAGGTTGAATCCGCCGCCCAGAAGTACTGGGACGCTACCCGTGCCTTCGAAGTCGACGAGACTTCGGACAAGCCGAAGTACTACTGCCTGTCGATGCTTCCGTATCCGTCCGGTGCGCTGCACATGGGCCACGTGCGCAACTACACGATCGGCGATGTGATCAGCCGCTACAAGCGCATGACCGGCCACAACGTGCTGCAGCCGATGGGCTGGGACGCGTTCGGCCTGCCGGCGGAAAACGCGGCGATCAAGAACAAGACCGCGCCGGCGGCGTGGACCTACAAGAACATCGATCACATGCGCAGCCAGCTGCAGTCGCTGGGCTATGCCATCGACTGGTCGCGCGAGTTCGCCACCTGCCGCCCGGACTATTACGTCCATGAGCAGCGCATGTTCACCCGCCTGATGCGCAAGGGCCTGGCGTACCGCCGTAACGCGGTGGTGAACTGGGACCCGGTCGACCAGACCGTGCTGGCCAACGAGCAGGTCATCGACGGTCGCGGCTGGCGCTCCGGCGCGCTGGTCGAGAAGCGCGAGATTCCGCAGTGGTTCCTGCGCATCACCGACTACGCCCAGGAGCTGCTGGACGGCCTGGATGAGCTGGACGGCTGGCCGGAATCGGTCAAGACCATGCAGCGCAACTGGATCGGTCGTTCCGAGGGCCTGGAAATCCAGTTCGACGTGCGCGATGTCGACGGCAGCGCGCTGGACCCGCTGCGCGTGTTCACCACCCGCCCGGACACGGTGATGGGCGTGACCTTCGTGTCGATCGCCGCCGAGCACCCGCTGGCGCTGCATGCGGCGAAGAACAACCCGGAGCTGGCGGCGATGCTGGCCGACCTGAAGCAGGGCGGTGTATCCGAGGCCGAGCTGGAAACCCAGGAAAAGCGCGGCATGGATACCGGCCTGCGCGCGCTGCATCCGGTCACCGGCGAGCCGGTGCCGGTCTGGGTCGCCAACTTCGTGCTGATGGGCTACGGCACCGGCGCGGTGATGGCCGTGCCGGGCCATGACCAGCGCGACAACGAAGTGGCCAACAAGTACGGCCTGCCGATCAAGCAGGTGATCGCGCTGAAGGATGCGCGCACCGAAGAGGAGCGCAACTGGGACGGCAGCCGCTGGCAGGACTGGTACAGCGACAAGAGCCGCGCCTTCGAGTTGGTGAATTCGGCCGAATTCGACGGCCTGGACTTCCAGGGCGCCTTCGAAGCGCTGGCCGAACGTTTCGAGCGCAAGGCCCAGGGCCAGCGCCGCGTCAACTACCGCCTGCGCGACTGGGGCGTGAGCCGCCAGCGCTACTGGGGCTGCCCGATTCCGGTGATCTACTGCGCCAAGTGCGGCGCGGTGCCGGTGCCGGAAGAGCAGCTGCCGGTGGTGCTGCCGGAGGACGTGGCGTTCTCCGGCACCGGTTCGCCGATCAAGACCGACCCGGAATGGCGCAAGACCACCTGCCCGGACTGCGGTGGTGCGGCCGAGCGCGAGACCGACACGTTCGACACCTTCATGGAGTCGAGCTGGTACTACGCCCGCTACACCTCGCCGGGTGCCCGTGATGCCGTCGACAAGCGCGGCAACTACTGGCTGCCGGTCGACCAGTACATCGGTGGCATCGAGCACGCGATCCTGCACCTGATGTATTTCCGCTTCTATCACAAGCTGCTGCGCGACGCGCGGATGGTGGACAGCAACGAGCCGGCGCGCAACCTGCTGTGCCAGGGCATGGTGATTGCCGAGACCTACTACCGCCCGAACCCGGACGGCTCGAAGGACTGGATCAACCCGGCCGATGTGGAAGTACAGCGCGACGAGCGCGGCCGCATCACGGGCGCCACCCTGATTGCCGACGGCCAGCCGGTGGTGGTCGGTGGCACGGAGAAGATGTCCAAGTCGAAGAACAACGGCGTGGACCCGCAGGCGATGGTCGGCAAGTACGGCGCCGATACCGTGCGCCTGTTCTCGATGTTCGCCGCGCCGCCGGAACAGTCGCTGGAATGGAACGAAGCCGGCGTGGACGGCATGGCCCGCTTCCTGCGCCGCCTGTGGGCCCAGGTGCAGAAGCATGCCGCCGACGGTGCCGCCCCGGTGCTGGACGTGGCCGCACTGGATGCCAACCAGAAGGCACTGCGCCGCAAGACTCACGAGACCATCGGCAAGGTCGGCGACGACTATGGCCGCCGCCACAGCTTCAATACCGCCATTGCCGCAGTGATGGAACTGATGAACGCGCTGGCCAAGTTCGAGGACGGCAGCGAGCAGGGCCGCGCGGTGCGCCAGGAAGCGTTGCAGGCCATCGTGCTGCTGCTGAACCCGATCACCCCGCATGCCAGCCACGCCCTGTGGCAGGTGCTGGGCCATGGCGAGACGCTGCTGGAAGACCAGCCGTTCCCGCAGGCCGACGCTGGCGCGCTGGTGCGCGATGCGCTGACCCTGGCCGTGCAGGTCAACGGCAAGCTGCGTGGCACCATCGAGGTGGCGGCCGATGCCGCACGCGAGCAGGTCGAGGCGTTGGCCCTGGCCGAGCCGAACGCGGCCAGGTTCATGGAAGGCCTGGCGGTGCGCAAGATCATCATCGTGCCGGGCAAGATCGTGAACATCGTCGCTGCCTGATGCACCCCGCATCGGCCACCCGCGTGGTGGCCGGTGCCTTTCCGATGCAGGGCCATGTGCATGATGGCCCTGCATTCACGCGGCTTCGGGCACGCTGTGTGTTGCCGTGATCGCCCGGCTCCGCCAGACTGTCTCCATGACCCGAATCCTGCTTGCCCTCGTTCTTGCCCTCGGCCTTGCCGGCTGCGGCTTCCATCTGCGCAACAAGCTGATGCTGCCGACCGATACGGCGCCGGTGAAGGTGGTCTCCACCGCGCCTTACAGCGAACTGGTCAAGCTGCTCAACCGCAGCCTGCTGGCGTCCGGCGCCAAGCTGGCCGATGAGGACAGCAAGGAGCCCAGTACCCAGCTGCAGGTGCTGTCCGAACGCTGGGGCGACCTGCCGATCGCCATCGACTCGCAGGGCCGTGCCCAGGAGTACAGCCTGCGCTATGCGGTCATCTTCATCTTCCGTCGCGAGGATGGCAGCGAGCTGGTGCCGCAGCAGGTGATCGAGCTTTCGCGCGACTACGTGTCGCCACCGACCGACGCCACCGGTACCACCACCGAACGCGAGATCCTGGCCGATGAACTGCGCCGGGAAATGTCGGCGTCGATCATCCGCCGCATCGACAGCGTGGTCCGCGCCGAGATCGAGAAGGGCGGCAGCCTGTCGGCACCGAAGGCCAAGCCGCTTGAGGGTGCGGTGCCGGCCGAGCCGGTCCCCGCAGCCAAGCACTGAGCTGCGGCGATGGAACTGCGTCCGGAGCAGCTGGCCGGCCAGAGCGCTGATACCGCGCTGGCACCGGTCTATCTGATTGCCGGCCCGGAAACCCTGCGCGTGCTGGAGGCGGCCGACGCCATCCGTGCACGTGCGCGTGCCGCCGGTATTGGTGAGCGCGAGGTGTTCGACGCCGATGGCCGCGATTTCGACTGGAACCAGCTCGACGCCAGCTTCAATGCGCCCAGCCTGTTCAGCGCCCGCCGCCTGGTTGAGGTGCGCCTGCCCAGCGGCAAGCCGGGCAAGGACGGCGCCGAGGTGATCAGCCAGTTCTGCGCCAACCCGGCGCCGGACGTGGTGCTGATGATCACGGCCAACGAATGGAGCAAGGCCCATCAGGGCAAGTGGGCCGAGGCGGTCAACCGCGTCGGCGTGCTGTCGGTGGCGTGGGCGATCAAGCCGCACGAACTGCCGGACTGGATCGAGCGGCGCCTGCGCGGCAAGGGCCTGCGCGCAGATCCGGCCGCAGTGCAGCGCCTGGCCGAGCGGGTGGAAGGCAACCTGCTGGCTGCCGCACAGGAAATCGACAAGCTGGCGCTGTTGGCTGATGGCCAGCCATTGGATGTGGAACGGATGGAGTCGCTGGTGGCTGACGCTGCCCGCTATGACGTGTTCCGGCTGGTGGAGGCGACGTTCTCCGGCCAGCCGCCGGCCGTGCTGCGCATGCTGGCCGGCCTGCGCGGTGAAGGCGAGGCGGTGGCCGCATTGATGCCGATGGTGATCCGCGAACTGCTGGCCGGCGCCGGCCTGGCCCGCGTGCAGGCCCGCGGCGGCAATCTGGCCGCCGAAATGAAATCGCGTGGCATCTGGGAATCGCGGCAGGCGCCGTACAAGCGCGCGCTGCAGCGGCACCCGGAAGGCAAGCGCTGGGAGCGCTTCGTGGCCGAAGCGGGCCTGGTCGACCGCATCGCCAAGGGGCGGGCCGACGGCGATGCCTGGCTGGCACTGGAGCGCCTGCTGGTGGCCGTGGCCGAACCGCGTGCCGTGCGCCTGCTGGCGCGGGCCTGAGCAATGAGCCTGCGGATCTATTACGGGGGCACCTTCGATCCGGTGCACCTCGGGCACCTGGCGATCGCGCGGGCCGCCCGTGACGAACTGCAGGTTGCCGTGCGCATGCTGCCGGCGGCCGACCCGCCGCACCGTGCGGTGCCCGGTGCCACTGCCGAACAGCGTTGCAGCATGCTGTCTCTGGCCATTGGCGACGAACCTGGCCTGCTGCTGGACCGGCGCGAGCTGGACCGCGCCGCCCGCTATCCCGGTCGTCCTTCCTATACCGTCGATACCCTGCGCGAACTGCGTGGCGAACTCGGCCCGAGCCGGCCGCTGGCCTGGCTGGTCGGCGCGGACAGCCTGCTGGGCCTGGCCGGTTGGCACGAATGGGAGGCCCTGTTCGGGCTGGCGCATTTCGTTGTGGCTGAACGGCCGGGCAGCCCGCTGCGGGCCTCGCTCGATGGCGAGCTGGGCCACGCGCTGGAAGGGCGCTGGGCCGACAACGAACAGGCCCTGTTCGCCAGCGCGGCCGGGCGCATCCTGCGCCTGCACCACCCGCTGCGCGAGGAATCGGCCAGCGCCGTGCGCTCACAGATCGCCTCCGGCGGCCCCTGGCGCGCACTGCTGCCGCCGGCCGTGGCCGACTATGTGGCTGCACACGGGCTGTACCGCCCGGCCACGCCGTGAATGGCGCGGCGGCGCCATCCCCGTATAATCGCCCCCACGTTTATCGAGTCGATCCACTTTGAGCAACCAGACCCAGCCCCAGACCATCAAGGTCGATCTGCCCAGCCCGCCGCCGTCCGTGCCGGAACTGCTGGCCAGCGTCCGCCAAGCCACCGAAGACCTGAAGGCCAAGGACCTGGTCGAGATCGACGTGCGCGGCCGGTCCAGTGTTGCCGACTACATGATCGTCGTTTCGGGCACCTCGACCCGCCACGTCAAATCAATCGCCGATGAAGTCGTGCGCTTCGCCAAGAACATCGACGTGATGCCGCTGGGTGTTGAAGGCGAGCGCGAAGCCGAGTGGGTGCTGGTCGATCTGGGCGACGTGATCGTCCACGTGATGCTGCCGCGCGTGCGTGAGTTCTACGCCCTCGAGCGCCTGTGGACCGTCGGCGACC
>NZ_JAOCLC010000081.1:0-17975 GCF_029845105.1 Stenotrophomonas sp. GD03654
GCCATGCCCGTTGCCATGACCACCCGCTGGCTGGCCATCGCCCGCCGCCATCCTTCGGCCTGGCTGTTGGCCGCACAGTTGATCGCGGTGCTGCTGTATCCCGCCCTCGATGACACCGCCGGTGGCCGGGCGGCGCTGGGCATGTTCGGCATGGCGGTACTCGGCCTGGCGCTGTGGGTGGTCCAGCGCAGTCCGCTGGGCACCTGGCTGGCGTTGCTGCTGGCCATTCCCTCGGTGGTGTTCTCGCTGGCTGGCGCGCTGTTGGATCGCACCGGCCTGCTCACCACTGCGCAGCTGCTGGAGAGCCTGCTGTACTTCTATACGGCGGGCGCGTTGATCGCCTACATGCTGCAGGACCATAAAGTCACCCGGGACGAACTGTTCGCTGCGGGAGCGACCTTCACCTTGCTGGCCTGGGCCTTCGCGTTTGCTTTCGCCGTGTGCCAGCAGTGGTATCCGGGCAGTTTCCACGGCACCGGCGGTGGTGATCAGCGCAGTTGGATGGAGCTGCTTTATCTGAGCTTCAGCTTGCTGTCCGGGGTGGGATTAAGCGATGTAGTACCGCTGCATCCGCAAGCGCGGGCTTTGGTAATGCTGGAGCAGTTCGCAGGGGTGATGTACGTCGCGCTTGTGGTGTCGCGGCTGGTCGGATTGACGATGCTGCGACGCGTGTGAAAATGAACGCCAGATAAAAATATCGCGCCCAAGAGGGCGCGAATGGTGATGCAGATTATGTGAATGCGTCGGCGAGAGAGAGCCTGAGTGTCGACCCCGTCATAGGCGGGGTAACCGGCATAGGCTAATATTCGTATGCGTAATTGTTTTTGCGGTATGCGCCGATGCTTTGTGCGGAATCTGGCTTTTTGTTGTCCCTGCAGGGGGACGGTATCGCTGGTGAAACCTGCCCAGGCCCGTCCCTACTGTATATCGGAAAATGAACAGCAGCGAAATACAGCCGCCCGACGCTGACCGTATCCAGGTTGGCGAATGCGTCGTTACCTTGTCCTCGCGAGAGGTCGAGGTTGCGGGTGCGCGTCGTCCACGCCGGCTCACGCCAAAGGCACTGGGTGTGCTGCGAGTGTTGCTGCGGCAGCCGGGGCGGGTGGTTACCCGCGAGGAGCTGTTTGCCGAGGTGTGGCCCGACACGCTGCCCACCAACGACGTGCTGACCCAGGCGGTCACCCAGCTGCGCAAGGCGTTTGCCAACGACGAAGACAACGGGCAGGCCTACATCGAGACCATCGCCAAGAGCGGCTACCGCTTGTTGGTGCCGGTGCAGGTGCTGGACACGCCCGAGCCTGTCATGGACATCGTCGAGTTGGCCGATCCGTCCTTGCCATTGGCAGCCGCCGTGGCTGCGGCCCCGGACGGTGCTGCGTTGCCAGTGCCGGGTCTGCGCCGGACATGGCGGCAGGTGCGGCGCCAGGTATTGCTGGCCACCGGCATTTTGATGCTCGTGACGGTGATCGTGCTGACGATGCTGTTGCTGCGGCGTGCTCCGGCGGCAAGTTCACCGGTGGACGAGGCTGTCGAGAACGGTGTCCGTGTGATCGGCAGCCCGCAGCGGCCGTACCGGCTGATCACCGCGACCAGTGGGTTCGAGACGTATCCAACGCTTTCGCCGGATGGTTCCCAGGTTGCCTACGAAGGCGCCAATGAGGACGGCAACGGCGGCGGAGCAATCAAGGTGCAGACGTCTGGCAATGCGCCCGCCCGCCAGTTGTTGGTGCCCCCGGCCGGTGCCAGTGATCGTTTCCCGAGCTGGTCGCCGGATGGGCGCGAGATCGCGTTTGCGCGGTTCAGTGCCGATGGTGGCTGCCAGGTGCTGATCGCCAGTGCCACGGGTGGGGCCCTGCGCCAGGCCACACGTTGTGACGGCACCGAACTGCTCAGCTTCGACTGGACCCCGGACGGCCGTGGGCTGGTGTTCGGCAGCATGGTCGGGCGCTACGCGCATCGCGGCATCCGCGTGCTCGACCTGGCCAGTGGCCAATGGCGCGACCTGGACTACAGCGTCGATGCCGATGACTTCGACTACGCGCCGCGTTATTCGCCCGACGGCAAGTGGCTGGTGTTCGTGCGCAATCCACAGATGGGTGATCTGTGGCGGATGCCCGCCAACGGCGGTACTCCGGAGCAGCTGACCAACGAAGCAGCGGAACAGCGAGGCTGGGCCTGGCTGGGGGATGGACGCACCATCGTATTCGGCCGTCGCGTCGACAGCGAAGTGCGCCTGTATTACCTCGACGTTGAGCGCCGTACGCTGCGCGACGCGGGCCTGGACGATGCGCAGTGGCCCGCGGTCTCGCGGCATGGCGGCGTATTGGCGTTCGTTCACCGGCGTGCGCAGTTCGGGGTGTTCAAGGTGCCCACCGAGGGAGGACACGCCGAGCGCCTGTTTGCCTCCAGTGGCCGTGACGGCCAGCCGATGGCCGCCCCCGATGGTCGGCAACTGGTTTTCACCTCCGATCGTTCCGGCAGTTTCGCCCTGTGGTGGGCGGACATGCAGCGGCCGGATTCGCTGCGGCCGATCGAGGGCCTGCGGCCGGAGGGACGGCAGGCACCGGACTGGTCCGCCGACAGCCGCCACCTGCTGGTGGTGGGACGTGATGAGCACGGGCGCACGGTGGTCTATGAAATCTCACCACGCGATGAGCGCCTGCAGCCATTACCGGTGCCTGCGGAACAACCGTTGCAGGCGTTGTACGCGGCAACCGAGAATCAGCTGCTGGTGGTCGAGCGCGACGCGGACCAGCGCACCCGCTTGAGCCTGTTTGATCGCAGCACGCAACCGTGGCGTCGGTTGGCCAGCATCGATGGGGTGTCGCAGGCTCGCTTCGATCGCGGCAGCGGACGGATCCTGTTCACGCGCCTTGCCGCCGGTGGACTGTGGTCGGTCGATCCTGCGTTGTCGTCGGCCAGCGTGCGCCAGATCAGTGAAGACCGGCCGAGCCGCTGGCGCTACCGCACCTGGACCGTTGCCGGCAGTGGTGGCGTCGGTTACCTCGGAACCTCCACCCAGTGCGGCACGACCCTGGTCAGGATCGAGGCGGGAACCGAGACGCCGGAGCGCTGCCTCGACCCGCAGCGGCTCAGTGCAGGCAATGGAATCAGTGCCAGCGCCGATGGGCGCGAGCTGTATGTGGCCCTGGCGGTCAGTGACGGTGCAGACATCGGCGTCATGCGGCTGCCAGAGCAAGCCCCGGCACTGTTCCCGGCGATCTCCAGAATATTGATTTTGAAGAAGAATTTTTCTTCGTAATTCTTTCGTGTGGTTCTCGCCGCGAATTCGTGGCGATCTCGGCTGTCTTTCCTGACACGCTGCCGCCCGATTGGGCAAAACGGAGGCCTGTACTTGGCAAATCCGTGGTGCCCCCATGCGTCAACTCTCGCTGGCCGATCGTGGCCAAACCGTTTCCCTCGACAAGGCCCTTGATGACGTGGCGCCCACCTGCCTGGGGGTTGCCCGGCTGGGCAGCCTGCAGACCGCGGGGAACAACTTCACGGTCTGGATGCAGGTTCGTGGCAGTTCCTGGGTGGAGGCCAAGGAAGGTCGCTTCCGGCTGCGTCAGGGCGAGTGGATCGCCTTCGAGAAGGAATCCAGGCCGTTGGTGCAGGCGGGCCGCAACGGGCTCTGCGTGGGATTGAACCTGAATGTCGAAGCGCTGCGGGTGCTGACCGAGATGGCCGACTGTGGCCTGTATGCCGGCCGCGGCCGGATGGGGCGCAGTGACGCGCGGGTCGGCCTGCGGCTGTGGCGCGATGCGTTGGCCAGTGGCCAGCCCGCCCAGGCTCTGCGGCCCCTGCTGCTGCATCTGGCCAGCCTCCAGCGGGGCCTGGCCGAGAACGTGCAGCGCTGCCCAGGGCGTTCGCGCAGCCGCAAGCGCCAGGTGTTCGGGCGCATGCAGCGCGCGCGGCTCTACCTGGAGGGCAACAGCCACCGCGTGGTGCGGATCGGTGAGCTGGCCGAGCTGACCAACTTCTCCAGCTGGTACCTCTCCAAGACCTTCCAGAGCCTGTACGAAGAAAGCCCGCAGTCGCTTTCGGCCCGGTTGCGCCTCGAGCGTGCGGCTGACCTGCTGCGTGATACCGACATGATGGTGGGCGAAGTGGCCGCTGCCAGCGGTTTCGACAACTGCTGCAGCTTCGCGCGTGCTTTCCGCGCACGTTATGGCCAGTCGGCTTCGCGGTTCCGCGAGAACGGCGGTCTCCTGCCGCCACATTCTGCAAAGTCTCCGGTTGGGTCGCGCAAATACAGCGTCGCAACGCAATCGTAACGTGCTGGGGTGTTTTAACACGCTGCTAACACGTACCTTGGAGAGATAGATGAACGTTTGTAATCCCGCAGTGCGGCTCGGCCTGCTGCCTGCCGGCATCGCGCTGGCGCTGGCGCCGGCCTTTGCTCCGCCCAGGAAGCAAAGGCCACGACCGACCTGGACCGCATTTCGGTCACCGGCTCGCGCATCCGCCAGGCGAGCATGGAAACCGCGCAGCCCGTGATCGCGCTGCAGCGTGCCGACATCGAGAAGCAGGGCTTCACCAGCGTCGGCGACATCGTGCAGAACCTGTCGGCGACCGGTTCGCCGGCCATCAGCCGCGCTGATGCCCTGACCTCGGGCGAAGAAGTGGGCGGCCAGTACGTCGACCTGCGTGGTCTGGGCCCGGAGCGCACCCTGGTGCTGCTGGACGGCAAGCGCATGGGCGTCAGCACCGGTGGCTACACCGACCTGGCCTCCATCCCGACCTCGGTGGTCGAGCGCATTGAAGTGCTGACCGACGGCGCTTCGGCGATCTACGGCTCCGACGCCATCGCCGGCGTGATCAACATCATCACCCGCAAGAACTTCGACGGTCTGGAAGCCAGCGTCTACGGCGGCCAGTACAACAAGGGCGACGGCGAGAAGCAGGTCTACAACTTCGTCTACGGCCAGACCGGTGAGCGTGGTTCGATCACCTTCGGCGCCGAGTACAGCAAGGAAGATCCGGTCTGGGCGAAGGATCGTGCCTTCAGCCGTTACCCGAACGGTCAGTTCCACCCGAATCCGACGGATACGGATGCCAACGGCTGGTCGCCGGCGTCCAACCACGGCGTGCTGATCGACAGCAACGACAACTGGTACACCCGCGCCAACAACGGCTCGGGCAACACCATGGCCGATTTCCGCGAGTTCGGCACGGCTGACTACACCAATGCCAGCCAGGAAATGTGGCTGCAGAACAAGCTGACCCGTCGTTCGGTGTTCGCCAACGGCAACTACGACTTCACCGACAACATCCGCGGTACCGCGAATGTGCTGTACACCAAGCGTACGGCGACCCAGCAGATCGCTGGCTATCCGTACCAGTCGGAGGTCTATGAGACCCCGCTGTCGGCCAACAGCATCTACAACCCGCTGGGCACGGACGCGAACTTCATCCGTCGTACGTCCGAAGTGCCGCGCCAGACCGAGTCCGAGCAGGAGACCTTCCGCTTCTCGGCGGGCCTGGAAGGTTCGTTCGAGTTCGGCGACAAGTTCTGGGATTGGGACGTGGGCTACGTCTACAACCAGAACAAGGGCGTGAAGACCGGCACCGGCAACCTGTTCATTCCGAACGTGCAGAACGCGGTCGGACCGTCCTTCATGGATGGCGACGTTGCCCGTTGCGGCACCCCGGGTCATGTCATCGCAGGCTGCACCCCGTGGAACCCGCTGGCACCGTACGGCTCGACCGGCAACGGCTCGCTGGCCGATCCGGCCCTGCAGGCCTACCTGTACCTGCCGAGCCACGACACCTACACCAACACCACCAAGGCGTACAGCGCCAACATCGGTGGCTCGCTGTTCTCGCTGCCGGCCGGTGAACTGGCCATCGCCGCCGGTTACGAGCACCGTGAAGAAAGCGGTGAGTACAACCCGGATGCGCTGCTGCAGTCCGGCCTGAGCACCGATCTGGCTGGCAAGCCGACCAAGGGCAGCTACAAGCTCGACGAGTTCTACGTCGAACTGAACGTGCCGGTGCTGGCCGACATGCCGTTCGCCAAGGAGCTGTCGCTCGACATGGCCGGCCGTTACTCGGACTACAACACCTTCGGCGATACCATCAACAGCAAGTTCGGCCTGAAGTGGAAGCCGATCGACGACCTGCTGGTGCGTGCGACCTACTCGACCGGCTTCCGCGCCCCGAGCATCTCCAACATGTACGGTGGCACGTCGCAGACCTTCGACGCCTACACCGATCCGTGTGACAGCAGCTTCGGCTCGGCCGCGCGCAACGCCTCGGTGGCGGCTGCCTGCCAGGCACGCGGCGTTCCGGCCAACTTCCGCCAGATCACCTCCGGCGGTGCGCAGTCGACCGGCCCGGGGACCCAGTCCTACAGCGCTTTCGAGTCGGGCTCCAACCCGGAACTGAAGCCGGAAACCTCCAAGACCTGGACCGCCGGCCTGGTGTACAGCCCGAACTTCGTGCAGGGCCTGGACGTCAGCCTCGACTGGTGGAAGATCCGCATCAACAACGTGATCGCCGCCGAGTCGGTGACCTCGATCCTCAACCAGTGCTACGTGCTGGGCGTGGCATCGGCGTGTGAGCGTTTCGAACGCGGTACCGACGGCCGTGCCGTCAACCAGGTGGTCGACGTCACCCGTACCCTGATCAACGGTGGTTACCAGGAAACCGCAGGTTACGACCTGGGCGTCAAGTACCGCCTGCCGGAGTTCTCCTTCGGCAAGTTCGTCATCGACTGGAAGACCACCTACGTCGATTACCTCGAGTACAAGCGTGACAACGAAGCCGAAACCCCGGTCGAGCAGCACAACAGCTGGGCGACCGGCGATTGGGGTGCCAACTTCCGCGTCCGTTCGAACCTCAACGTCGACTGGACCCTGGGCAACCTGGGCGTGAACTGGGGCGTGCGTTACTACTCGGGCATGAAGGAGCCGTGCTCCTACGATACCGAGTGCAACCTGCCTGACTTCACCTCGGCGTACACCCTGGGTCAGCCGAGCCGCAAGGTGGGTTCGAACACCTTCCACGACGTGCAGGTGCGTTACAACCTGCCGTGGGAAGCCACTGTCTCGCTGGGCGCCAACAACGTGTTCAACCACGAAGGCCCGGTCATGTACAGCCAGCCGAACTCGAGCTTCTCCTACTACGGTGGCTTCGATATCGGTCGCTTCTACTACATGAAGTACACCCAGCGCTTCTGATTGTTTGAAGTGCGATAGCAGTACCGGGAGGGCGGACCGCAAGGTCCGCCCTCTTTTTTTGTAAGGGAGTTCCGAAATGCGGTGTTCGCCCAGACCGGTGGCGTCTGTGGGGGCGGGCTGTACTGCGAGGAACTGCGTCAGGAATGCCTGGCTGCAGGCAAGTCCAAGGTCCTGTGCGATCTGCAGTATCGCCACTGCGTGCAGGATGCCTGCGGCGCGCGCTGATGCAAAAAAGGCGCGCCCTTGGGCGCGCCTTCGAGGTTCTTCCTGCGTTGACGGCTCAGACCTCGCTGGGTACCAGTCCCATCAACGCATTGGCATGCTCGCGCCACTGCGGCAGCTTGTTGAGTACACCCGCGCGTTGCAGGTAGTCCTCGTCCACCGGATCGCCATTGACCAGTGCCAGTGCCACGTGCACCGCGCCGGTCACCCAGAAGCTGCGCGTATTGGCACGCTGCGGCTGCAGGTGGAATGCCACCGCTTCGATGATCGGCATCGGCAGGCCCCACAGGCCGAGCAGATAGGCGCCGGCTTCGGCGTGGCCCGGGCGGGTGTCACCGGCCAGCGACGGCTCGCTGCGTTCGTTGCGTACGCCCGGCAGCAGCAGGCCGATGTCGGCCAGCAGTGCGGCGGTCGCGCCCAGCTCGGCGCTGGATTCGGGCAGCAGGCGTGCCGCCAGGCGCGAGGCAAGCAGGGCGCGCTGCTGTAGTGAATTACGCTCGGCCGTGGACAGCGTCGGTGCCGAGAACACCTCGCTGGCCAGTACCAGATCGCGCAGCGTCGACAGGCCGAGGCGGGTCACGGCGGTGCGCAGGTCGGCGATGGTGCGGCCCTGGCTGAAGAACGCCGAGTTCGACAGCTGCAGCACCTTGGCGGCGATGGCCGGATCGGCCGCCACCAGCTTGGCGACGTCGGCGCTGTCGGCGTCATCGTCATGTTCCAGTGCCTGGGTCAGGCTCAGGTACAGGTGCGGCGGCGAGGGCAGCTTCTCGATACGGCCGATGGCGTCGCGCAGGCGTGGGCTGTCCAGCACTTCGCGCAGCTCCTCCAGGCTGGTCAGCGCTTCCAGCAGAACTTCCGGCGCCAATGGCAGCGGCAGGAAGCGATGGGCGACGCCGATCAGGCGTGCCGGCGGCGGCCGGTTGCCATGCTGGGCGTCCACCAGCGCAATGCGGATGGTTTCCGGGCGCAAGGTCCGGATCTGGCCGAGCAGCGTGGTGGCATTGAGGTCCGGCAGTTGCGGGCAGACGATCACCGCATCCACGCCCTGCGTGGCCACCGCGGTCATCGCGGTCTGGCCATCGGCGGCGGTCAACGGCTGCCAGTCTTCCCCAAGATCGGCAATGAATTCGGTCAGCTCAGCCGGCAGGCTGGCTGCATCCCCAACAAGCAGAATACGCACGACACATTCCCCTGGCTGTCTCGACGATGGATGTCGATGACGTGTGAAGTGACGCAATTTACCTAATACGGCGGCACGTGTGATGTGCCGTCGTCGTGAAACGTGACCCGCATCGCTCCGGCAGGGCCTGCCGGAGCGATCCGGTTCAGGCTCAGGCCTTGCTGTCGAGATGGCGCTGGTGCGCCTCGATCAGGATCTGCTTGGCCTCAGCGGCGCCGCCCCAACCGTCCAGCTTGACCCACTTGCCCTTCTCCAGGTCCTTGTAATGCTCGAAGAAGTGGCCGATTCGCTCCAGCCAGTGGCTGGACACCTGGGCGATGTCTTCGACGTGAGCGTAGCCACTGAAGATCTTCGAGACCGGCACGGCCAGGATCTTCTCGTCGCTGCCTGCCTCATCGCTCATCTTCAGCACGCCGACCGGACGGCAGCGCACGACCGAGCCCGGCACCAGCGGCAGCGGCAGCACCACCAGCACGTCGGCCGGGTCGCCGTCGCCGCACAGGGTGCTCGGCACGTAGCCGTAGTTGCAGGGGTAGCGCATCGGGGTGGACAGGATGCGGTCGACGAAGATCGCGCCGGTTTCCTTGTCCACTTCGTACTTCACCGGCTCCGAGTCCTTCGGGATCTCGATGATGACGTTGATTTCTTCCGGCGGGTTCTTGCCGGGCGAGACGAGTTCCAGACCCATGGTGTGCTCCAGGTGGGGGATATAGACGGATAGCTCCCCATTTTATGCCTTTGCCGGGCGCTGTGCAGGGGAGGGGGCCGACAGTACGGCACGGCGGCCGCCCACACGTGCTGGTGGGGTTGCCCGATGGGGACGTCGGGACGCCGGGTGCAGGCTGGAACCCTCATCCCAAGGAGCTCCCGCATGAAAGCATCTGCCCTGTCGATCGGCCTGGCCTGCGCGCTGCTGATGGTGCCGCCGGTACAGGCGTCTCCCTATGTCGACCTGATCGACTACCCGCACCAGGAGGCCAACTGGGACCGCTTTTTCGCTCTGGAAGGCCGTCTGCAGCATGGCTTCGATGCCATCTGTGGCGACACCTTCTGCGAGGGCGAATACAGCGACATCCGGGCGCTGCGCCTGCGTTGTTCGGTGGATGCGGTGCGCGGCACGGTGCACGAGTGCCTGTGGGCATTCGCCGCCGGTGACCTGGCCGTATCGCGGAATGACGGTGCGATCGTGGCGCGGCAGCCGACCTGGCTGTGCCGGCTACCGCTCATGCCGGGCACGGCGGTGGAGGACTTCCATGCTGCCCTGGCGGCTCGCAATCCGCTGCACGACCCGCTGCCAGGCACGTCGCAAAGCGCCTATGACGGACTGACCGAGTGCATTCACTGATGGGAACGTGACTGATTCGCATTTACGGAGTAGCATGCGCGGCGCCTTCTGCCTGTCGTCCCGGTTCCGCGCATGTCCTCCAATGCCGCCTCCCTTACCGAACTGCTGATCCGCGAGCGGCCCGCGCTGCTGCGCCGGGTGCAGCGCATACTCGGCGGCGACAACGGCGCCGAGGACGTGATCCAGGCTGTGTGGTTCAAGGCCCGCGGGGTCGACGACAGTCAGTCCATCGACAATCCGCGCGCCTATCTGTACCGGTTGGCCGCGAATCTGGCCACCGACCACGGCCGCGAATCGACCCGGCGCAGCCGCCTGCTGGCCGATCACTACCTGTGGGGGCCGGACGAGGTGATCTCGACCGAGGAGCAGGCGATGGCACAGGACGAGCTGCAGCGGGTGCTCGACGCGGCAGGACACCTGCCGGAGCCGACCCGCACCATCTTCCGGCTCAACCGCCTGCAGGGCCTGACCCAGGCCGAGATCGCCCGCCGTCTCGGGGTATCGGTGACCACCGTCGAGAACCATGTGCGCAGCGCACTGCAACGACTGGCCTGGGCGCGCAGCGGCCGATGATCGCCCCGGCTTGGGGCTGGCCTTAGCTGAAACGTCTTGATCACTGGACCGTAGATGCGGTCTAGTTCCTTCGCCCGCGCTTGAATGCGCCTGTCCGCCAGCCGATGAGCCCGCCGAACACGCTGCCCGCCGCCAATGACGATGCCCTGGCCGAACAGGCCCGGGGCTGGATTGCGTGGCTGGCCTCGGGTGACATCGGCGAGGGGCGCATGCACGAGTTCGAGCGCTGGCTGGCACAACCGGGGCACCGACGCGCCTTCGAACACGAGCGTGCGCTGTGGCGCAGTGTCGGGCCGCGCCCGCAGGCCACACCGGTCAAACGACGTCGACCGCGGCGGCTGCGCTGGGCAATGACCGCGGCGGCGGCACTGGCGATGCTGGTCGCCTGGCCCGAGGCCTGGTTGCGGCTGCAGGCCGACCATCGCAGCACGCATGTCGTGCAGAACGTGCAACTGCCCGATGGAAGTCGCGCCGTGCTGGATGCGGACAGCGCGATCGCCGTGCGCTTCGATGCACATGCGCGCGAGATCGAGCTGCTGCGTGGACGCGCCTGGTTCGAAGTCAGCCCGGATGCACAGCGGCGTTTCAGCGTGCGTGCGGGCAATGGTGTGGTCGAGGACATCTCCACCGCGTTTACCGTCGCGCGTGGCGATGATCGGGTGGAAACCCAGGTCGGGCAGGGCAGGGTGCGTGTGGCCAGCCCGGCCGACGGTGGCTGGACCTACCTGCAGGTGGGCCAGCGTGCCGTCTATGGCGGGCGCAGCGGCGTGATGCGTCTGCAGGATGTGGCCGCCGACAGTGTGGGCGCATGGCGCCAGGGCGAGCTGCTGCTGGAGCAGGCCAGCGTCGCTGACGCCGTGCAATGGGTGGGGCGTTATCGTGCAGGCCCGACGTTCGTGCGCGGTGATCTGTCACGACTGCCCGCAGTGAGTGCCGCATTGCGCATCGATCGCCCGGAGCAGGCGCTGGATGCGTTGGCGGCAACAGCAGGTCTTCGGGTTACGCGTCTTCCCTTCGGCGTCGCCATCGTGCAGTAGATCCACGCCATTCGTGGATGACCGTCCCTGTGCCGACCAACGGTCGGCACCCACCGCTGCAACCAGCCGACCAATGGCCGGCCCCCGTCGCGACCCCAAATCGCTCTTGGGGTTGCCACGTTTTCATCCGTCTTACTCCGCGAACGTACCCGCCGCCGCCACGTACGTCGCCGTGTCCGCCCGCGTTGCGGATGACGCCGCGCCCGCGGCACTGATTACCTGACAGGTTCCCCATGTTCGACTCCCACCGCACGGGCCGCGCGCTGCGCCCGTCCCGCCTGTGCATTGCATTGCTGGCTGCCGGCCTGGCCACTGCCACGCCATCCGTGCTGGCGCAGAACGCGAGCGGCGATCACGCCGCCGTACAGCGCTTCGATATCCCCGCGCAGCCCTTGGACGAGGCACTGCGCAGCTACATGCGCCAATCCGGCGTGCAGGTGGTGTATCCGGCCACCCTGGCGCAGGGGATAACCTCGCGTGCGGTCAGCGGCAGCCTGTCCGCCAGCGAGGCGCTGCAGCATCTGCTGCAGGGCAGTGGCCTGGCGGTGCGCCGGGTCAGCGCAGATGCAGTCACGCTGGAAGCGGCGACGTCGGCGCAGGCCGACAGCGGTGTGATTGTCACCGATACGCTGAGCGTGGCCGGTGACCGCGTCGACAGCAGCGCGAACAGCGACGAGGCGCGCCTGCTCGACAGCTATCGCAGCGTCGGCTCCACCACCACGCTCAACCGCACGCAGCTGGAACGTTTCCGCGGCACCTCCAACGGCGACATCGTCAAGGGCGTGGCCGGCGTCACCGCTGGTGATCCGCGCGTGGGCAACGGCTTCGACGTGAACATCCGTGGCATCCAGGGCCAGGGTCGCGTGCCGGTGATCATCGATGGCGGCCAGTCCAGCATGGATACCTATCGCGGCTATGCTGGCCAGTCACAGCGCACCTACCTCGACCCGGACCTGATCTCCAACCTGACCATCACCAAGGGCCCGAGCCTGCAGGCCAACGCCTCCGGCGGCATCGGCGGCGTGGTCGAGATGGAAACGCTGAAGATCGGCGACGTGCTGCGCGAAGGCCGTGACTTCGGCGTACGCGTGCGTGGCGGCCTGGCCAACGCCAGCGCCAACAACCTGCCGTCCTACAGCGCCGCGCCGCGCAGCGATCGCAGCGCCACCGGCAGCCAGTTCTTCAACGTGGCTGCAGCCGGTCACTGGGACCGCTTCGATCTGGTTGCTGCCTACGCCTACCGCGACAATGGAAACTACTTCTCTGGCAAGCACGGCTACGACGACTTCCCGCAGACCCGGCGCACGCTGGCACCGCTGAATCCGCCGCGTACCGAGGTCTTCAATACCTCGGCGCGCTCGAAGTCGGCGCTGCTCAAGGGCACCTGGCGCATCGACGATGCACAGACGCTGGAAGCAGGCTATCGCCGCTACGAAGGCACCGCCGGCGAGATCATGGCGTCGCAGATCATCCGTGTGGATCGCGACCGCATCCCGCAGTGGGATCCGGGCCACGTTGACATGGACAGCTACACCCTGCGTTACCGCTTCAACCCGGACAGCGAGCTGATCGACCTGCGCGTCAATGCCGCCTACACCGACACCGACAGCGTGATGTACAACAGCCTCACCGGCATCACCCCGTGGTACTTCGATCGACGCACCGAGTGGTACGACGCGCCCAGCTTCAGTGGCGACCCCGGCTACAAGGATGCCTACCGCAATCCGCTGCGACAGAAGCGCTTCGGCCTGGATGCCAGCAATACCTCGAAGTTCGACACTCGTGCCGGCGCGTTCACCCTCGACTACGGCCTGTCCTACAGCGACGAAGACATCGCGCCGGGCAGTTCGGGGCCGGTCATGCACGACGATCTGGTCAACAACCGTTTCCTGCGCAACGCCGAGCGCAAGGAATACAGTGCCGTGGCCTCGCTGAAGTGGCAGCCCGATGAGCACTGGGACCTGCTGGCCGGCGGCCGCTGGAACCGCGTGGACGTGCAGGACCGCAACCGCTTGGCCACGCCCGATGCCTATGAGGTGCAGGGCCAGTACCGCTACACCGAACTGCTCAACGGCAACCCGGCGCTGCCGTCGTGGCGTGCCAAGCGCATCGCGCTGCTGAACTGGTATCCGGATGCCAACGGCAACTTCACCCAGGCATCGCTGCTGGCCTCACCGTACAAGAAGGGCACGGTGGGCGACATCGGTGGCTGGAACTTCTACGACGCCGGCAAGGCGCAGGACCTGGAAGTGCCGGTCAGCTGGACCTGGTCGCAGCCGATCCGCCGTCGTGACACCGCGTTCTCGCCGACCGCCAGCGTGGCCTACCGCTTCAGCGAAGACACCATGGTCTATGTGAAGTATGCCGAAGGCACCAAGCTGCCGAGCCTGTTCGAGACCACGCTGGGCCTGTTCACCGCCGCCAAGCCGGTGGGTGAGCTGAAGCCGGAGCGCGCGCGCAGCTGGGAAATCGGTGCCAGCACCATCCGCTATGACCTGTTCACTGCAGGTGATCGCCTGGCGCTGAAGCTGGCGTATTTCGATACCCGCATCGACGACCTGATCACCCGTGACTACCGCACGCTGTCGGCCGGCCTGATCCGCAACGTCGACCAGTTCAAGGTCTCGGGCATGGAGTTCCAGTCCAGCTATGACAGCGGCAAGGTATTTGCCGATCTGTCCGCGCACTATTACTTCAAGGCCAAGACCTGCGCGCCGGACATCGCCGCCGAGCGCCGTGCCTACGGCGCACAGCGCAGGAACGGCGAGCTGGCCAACACGCCCGACTGCGTGGATGGCGGCTTCGAGGGCTCGTACACCAATACCCAGAATCCGCCGCGTTACATGGTCAACCTGACCCTGGGCTCGCGCCTGTTCGACGAACGCCTGACCTTCGGTACCCGCGTGGTCCACAACGCCGGCCCGATCAGCAAGCTGGACAAGGACTGGAACGTGGGCCTGTCGGCGATCCAGCAGCTGTACCGGCCGAACACCCTGGTGGATCTGTTCGCCAGCTGGAGCTTCAACGACCAGCTGTCGGTGGAAGCCGGCGTGGACAACCTGACCGACCGCTATTACCTGGACCCGCTTGCCCTGGGCGTGATGCCGGCCCCGGGCCGCACCGCGCGGCTGGCGTTGACCTGGAAGTACTGATCACCAGCGCAGAGCGCCTTTGGTGGGTGCGGACCTTGGTCCGCACCGCTTCTGCCGTGCAATCGCCAGCACCTGGCCACGCCCGGCGTCTGCTTACAGCCCGGTCGAAGCCTTCACCGCGTCTTCGTGCAGGGACTCGTTCAGCTCGTCCACCACGGTGGTCCATGCTGCATCGGCCTGCAGCGATTCAGACAGGAACTGGCGCTGGGCATCGTTCCAGTAGGGTGCCTCGACCACTTCGACATCGGTAGCCAGCTGGTGCTCGCGGATGAAGCGGGCGATGCCCTCGGCACTGGCATCCAGGCCCAGCTGCAGGAACAGGTTGGTCATGCACGGTTCGGTGGTGATCATCGTCGGTTCCTACGGGAAGAAGGGATGCACCATTATCGGTGCACATGGCCTTGGGGAAAGCCCCGTGGCGAACGTCTACAGCAGGACGACCCCCTTGGCATTCCCCCATGAACGCACACATCGCTCCCGAAGACAGCCGCAGCCTGCGGCTCAAGGCCGCCACCCGCGACAGCCACGGTGCCCTGGACAAGCGCATCATGGCCGGCGACATCTTCGCCGACCGCAGCAACTTCGCGCGTTTCCTGCGCGTGCAGTATCGCTTCCACCGCAGCATCGATGCGCTGTATGCCAACCCTGCGCTGGACGCACTGCTGCCGGACCTGGGAGAGCGCCGCCGCCTGACCCAGGTCGCACGCGACCTGCAGGACCTGGAGCAGACCCTGCCGGGGGCTGACATCGCGGCGTTGCCGTCCGATCTGGAACTGCCCGCCGCGTTGGGGTGGCTGTACGTGGCTGAAGGCTCCAACCTGGGCGGCACCATTCTGTACAAGATGGCCGCCAGGCTCGGCCTGGACCGTGATTTCGGCGCCCGCCACCTGGCCGCGCATCCGGATGGCGCGGCGCGCCACTGGCGCGAGTTCACCGCTGCGCTGGACGCGGTGCCGCTGAGTGCCGAGCAGGAGCAGCAGGTGATCGACGCGGCCGACGCCGCGTTCCGCAGCGTACACGGCCACGTCGAAGTGGAATTCGCCTGATGCACGGCGCGCGCCCACAGGTGCAGCGCTGATGCGCTGGCTCTGGTTCGCGCTGGGCTGGTTGATGGTGGGCCTCGGGGTGATCGGCGCGTTGCTGCCGGTGATGCCGACCACCATCTTCCTGATCCTGGCCGTGGGCTGCTTCGCGCGCAGCTCGCCGAAGTTCGAGCAGCGCCTGCTGGCGCATCCGCGTTATGGCCCGTCATTGCGGCTGTGGCGTGAGCAGGGGGCGGTGTCGCGCAAGGGCAAAGCGTTTGCCAGTGCCGGCATGGCGCTGGGCTTTGCCCTGTTCTGCTGGGGCGCGCACCCGTCCTGGCGCCTGCTGTTGGGCGTGGGCCTGTTCTTCGCGGTCAGCGCCGGCTACGTGCTGAGCCGACCGGCACCGCGGCTGGAGCCCCATCCGGTCGTGGAAGTGGACGACGCCAATGATCCGCGCGCGGCCCGTCGTCGCGCAGCGACCCCTGATGCTGATGGAAACCGAGACGATGCTGCCTGCTGACCTGGTCCCTGTGGCCGCCCCCGCATTGACCCCGTGGGGCATGTATCTGGCCGCCGACGTGGTGGTGAAGGCCGTGATGATCGCGCTGGCACTGGCGTCGCTGGCCACCTGGACCGTGCTGCTGGCCAAGGGCTGGGAACTGGCTTGCCAGGCCCGGCAGTTGCGTGCAGCGCGCGCGCTGTTGCTGCAGGCGCCGAGCCTGCCCGGCGAGAGCGCCGATGCCAGTGTGCAGCAGGGCGCTGCGCTGGCGATGTTGGATGCGGCCCGCACCGAATTGCGCCTGTCGCAGGATCTGGAAGGGCGCGACGGCATCAAGGAGCGCATTGCATCGCGCCTGGACCGTATCGAGCTGGAGACCGCGCGCGTGCAGCGGCGCGGCATCGGTGTGCTCGCAAGCATCGGCGCGGTGGCGCCCTTCGTCGGCCTGTTCGGCACGGTGTGGGGCATCATGAACAGCTTCATCGGCATCGCCCACAGCAACACCACCAACCTGGCGGTGGTTGCGCCCGGCATCGCCGAGGCCCTGCTGGCGACCGCACTCGGCCTGGTCGCGGCGATTCCCGCAGTACTGGTCTACAACCACTTCAGCCGTGTGCTGGCCGGCCTGCGGGGTCTGCTCGGCGACCTGTCGGCGGCTGTGCAGCAGCTGGTTTCGCGCGATCTCGATCGCACCGTGCCGCGTACCGCAGCGGCACCGCTGCGTGCGGTGCACTGAGACACGACGATGGCGATCAGGACCGCGTCCGACTGCGAAGATGCCCCCGAAGAAGCGCACGAGATCAATGTCACGCCCTTCATCGACGTGATGCTGGTGCTGCTGATCATCTTCATGGTGGCCGCACCGCTGGCGACCGTGTCGGTGCCGGTGCAGCTGCCGGCCAGCAGCGCCAGTGCCACGCCGTCCGAACAGGCGCCGGTGTATGTGACCGTGCAAGCCGATCTGTCGCTGCGCGTTGGCGAACAGGCCGTAGCGCGCGACGGGCTGGCGGCTGCATTGCAGGCGGCCACCCACAGTGACACCGCGCAGCGTATCTTCCTGCGCGCCGATACCCACGTGCCCTACGGCGAACTGATGGCCACGCTGGATGCATTGCGTGCGGCCGGTTATCTGAAGGTGGCGCTGGTCGGCCTGGAGCAGGGCGCACGATGAGTGGACTGCGGCGCTGGGCGACCAGCCTGGCGATCGTGCTGCTGGTGCACGCGCTGCTGATCGGCGCGGCCTGCTGGTGGGCGACGCGCGCACGGGTGCTGGCTGCGACCGCGCCGCCCGCCGCGCTGATGCTGGAACTGGCACCGATGGCGCAGGCACCGCCGGTGCCGCCGCGCGAGGTCGCCACCGGTCCGCTGCAGCAGCAACAGCAGCGGCAGGCGCCGAAGCCGGCCCTGCGCGAGCAGCCGAAGGCGCCGGCGCAGCCGCAGGGTGACCTGCCACCGCCGCGTACGCCGGAGCCGACGCCCTCGCCGGACACCGCTGACGCCAACGTTGCGCAGACCAGCGCACCGCCGCAGGTGGCGGCCAACGCGGCCGCACGCTACACCGCACCGCAGACCACGGCCGGCGAACGCAGTCGCGCCGAGGCAACCTGGGAAGGGCGCCTGCTCGGGCATCTGCAGAAGCATCGGCGCTATCCGCGCCAGGCTGAGCGGCTGCGCCAACAGGGCGTGGTCTACGTGCGCTTTGCCGTGGCCCGAGATGGCGCGGTCTCGGGGTTGAAACTGGGCCGCAGCAGTGGCTTC